>JALNYO010000036.1 GCA_023229765.1 Syntrophales bacterium
GCCGAAAACACCGTATTTGACAATCTTCATGACGTCGGCAACCTTTTCTATATCCGCCGCAATGCCGGCCTCGGCAACCGCCTCCCTGACGAGCTTTTCAACCTTTTCACAACTAACGCATCCTGGTCCCAATATTTTTATTTCCATTGCTTTCATCTCCTTTTAATAGAGCTTTGCAAGTATGATGGAGAGTTTTCCCCCTACAAGCCGCTCCTCTTTCTCTTTAGCAGTTTTTCATAATCCAGTTCCAAATCTCCTTGCGGAACCGCTTTTCTGTTTCTCACCATTTCTCGCCGCTCCTTTATGCGATGAAAGTGCCGTAAATCATCCCTGCTGTAGTGGACAGGACCACAACGATGGCGCAGTAGGTAAGGGTCTTTTTCCAGCCCATAATCCCCGTCAGCGTCAGCATTGCGGGTAGCGACAAAGCCGGTCCTGCCAGAAGCAGAGAGAGAGCGGGCCCCTTTCCCATCCCGGCGCCGAGCAGCCCCTGGAGGATCGGCACCTCCGTCAGCGTCGCAAAATACATGAGCGCCCCCGAAACCGCGGCGAAAAGATTCGCCCAGAGGGAGTTGCCGCCAACCAGACCGGCAATGACCGACTCCGGGATCAGGGCCTGGTAGCCGGGACGACCAAGGAGAAAACCCGCCACAAGAACCCCGCCCAGGAGGAGCGGCAGTATCTGCTTCATGAAGCCCCAGCTTGACTCGACCCAGGAGGTCAATTCGCCCTTGAAGAACCATGCCTTCAGGATGAGGGCAAGAACGATCAGCAGCGTCGCTGTCACATACCACTTGGCAGCGAAGAGAATTTGCCAGATACCCGTATCATCGGCCGAAGGCCTTGCGAAGGAAGCAAAGATAAGGATCAGCACCATCGTCAGCAAATAGAGGGCATCCTGCCAGAGCTTGCGAGTTTTTCCGTCCTCGTCCGGAAGGTAGATCTTCCCAGCCATCCGGTTCGCGTCATCCTTTCGGAAAATGAACGCCATCAAAAGACCAGTAACGACGGAAAAAACAACCGCGCCAATCGCCCGGGCAAGACCCAACTGCCAGCCCAGCACCTTCGACGTCAGGACAATCGCCAGGACGTTGATTGCCGGTCCCGAATAAAGAAAGGCCGTAGCGGGGCCGATCCCCGCCCCTCGCATGTAGATTCCCGCGAAAAGCGGCAGCACCGTGCAGGAACAGACGGCCAGAACCGTCCCCGAAACCGAGGCGACCGAATAGGAGAGGAACTTGCTGGCCTGGGCGCCGAAGTACTTCAGTACCGAGGCCTGGGAAATGAAGACCGCGATCGCCCCGGCGATAAAAAAAGCGGGGATAAGGCAGGTCAGGACATGCTGACGGGCGTAATCCTGGAGCATCATGAAGGCCTCCAGACCTGACCGGCGGATTACCTCATGATTCCACGGAATGAAATAGGCCGCCAGAAAACCGGCCACGATGATCAATAGTTTTGTTCGTTCTTTCATAATAACCTTTTTCCCTTCCTCCTTAGTTCAGGGACCATACCCTGATATTTCTTATCCGACGCACCCGCACCTAAAAATACCATCCCGGGATAAATTCCGCAGCAGAACCTTAAAACAACCCGGGGAAACCGTTATGCCATTATGCCATGGGAAATTTCCAGAATCACTCGCGGATACGACACAGCTCTGACCGGCAGAGACCTTCACTCCGGGCAAAGAGATCTATGATCTTCGGGTCGTCCTCGAGCCAGTGCCGAAGGTTCCCCAAGAGAGAAGCCGCATAGGGGCTGCGGCTGCCGTCGCTCAGCGAGTAGTTCGCCCAGAGACCTTTCTTTTCCCTCACTACAAGCCCCGTAACCTCCAGTATCTTCAAATGCTTGGAAACGGTAGGCTGGGCAATCCCGAGGGCCGCCTGGATTTCGCAAACGCACATCTCCCGCTTCTGAAGCAGCTTCAGCAGCTTCACCCGATTGGGATCGGAAAGCGCTTTCATGACCTTGATAAATTCTTCCATAACATCCCCTCCATATTTCTGGTCGGGAATATAGTTGCCATCAAAGCCGTTGTCAAGTAATTTTTTTAATGCCTCTGACAACCCCGTAATTGGCGAGCGGCCACCCCCATTTTCTTCTCCCTGAAACCTCAGATATAAGAAATCTTTTTCAGCTTATAGCGTTCGATATCTAACGCTTCGCTCCGCATGCCATCGCCACATCATTTTGTCCATTTAAGCATTAAAAAGAACAGACAGAAAAAATGATAAATCATTATATTCATCTTTGGATATATTTCCAATATGTAATCTTTTTAAGGATATGAGTTTGGGCAGGGCTTTTGGAAAACAGGTTATTCAGGCGAGGCAATTGCAAAACCATTTGTCATTCCCGAAAGCGAAGCTTAATGTTCATAATATGGTTTTTCAAGCAGTTAGAACCAGATTATGAACATTAAACTTCGCTTTCCCGCTCAGAATCGTTGCGGGAATGACAAGAATGGGGAGTTTTGCAATTACCTCTGTTTTGTATGAAAATCCCCCATCCCCCCTTTGCCAAAGGGGGGCAAGGGGGGATTTTCATGCTTCGTTGTGCCCGACCCAGGCATGGGGGTTTTTAGGATTAAACGTCTCTCCCCTGCTGCGCCTCCAGAACCCGCAACAGCGAGGAGGTGTCATCGTATCCCCAGCCCTTTTCCATCAGAACCCTTAGTTGTCGCGCGACCAGGGTTACCACGGGCAGATCAATGCCGGCATTGTCGGCTATTTCCTTGACAATGCGGAAATCCTTCTCATGCAGGCGCGCCTCGATCCCGGCGGAAAAATCCCGTTTCGCCATCTTGGGCCCCATCATGCCCAGCATGCGGCTTCCGGCAAATCCCGGGGCGATGGCGGCAAGGATTTTTTCCAGATCGCCTCCATTTTCCCGGGCAAAATGCATCGCTTCGGCGATGCCCTGGATGTTGACAACCTGGACAATCTGATTGCAGGCCTTGGCAAGCTGGCCGCTGCCAACCGGGCCGACATGGGTAATCGCCTTTCCCAGAAGCTCCAGAAGCGGCCTGGCTTTTTCCAGCGCTTCCGGCTCGCCTCCGACCATAATGGCAAGCGATCCTTCGCAGGCCGCCCTGACGCCGCCGGAAACGGGGGCGTCGATAAAAGCGACCCCCTTTTCCGCAAGCGACAGGGCAATATTGCGCGCGGCGACGGCGGAAATGGTGCTGAAAACGATGCAAAGCGTTCCGGAAACAGCACCCTCTATGGCGCCGTTCGGCCCGAGCAGAACGGCTTCGACGTCACTTGTATTGGTTACCATGACACAAACAAAATCCGCTCCCCGGGAGGCAGCGTCTGGGCTTACAGCAACAGCGGCCCCCAGCGCGGCAAGCGGCGCCGCTGTTGCCGGCCTCCGCGCATAGACGCGTAACTGGTGGCCTGCTCGGAGCAAACGCTCCGCCATCGGCGCTCCCATATTCCCCAGCCCGATAAAGGCAATTGTTTTTGAGTCAAAGCTGTCTGTTCTTATCTCGGCCATCTCTTCGTTCCCTCCTGTAATTTCCTACGCCAGTTTTTATCGCCTGTCCAATCAGGTTTTAGACGGGGCAACGATACGAAGAACGTTTCCGCGTGTCAACATTTTTTCCGTAAAATGTGAGCGGTTTTCATTGACGTTCATTTCCAATATCCCTATACTCCATCGGCGAAAAAGCAATATCCGCGCAAAACAGGTGCGCTACTCGTACGGAGGAAGGGTTTTTCAATGCAAGAAAAATTAACAATAACTGCGGATGAGAACTTCTATGTTCTCCTTCACAAGACCATAGCAGTCAGGGAAATAATCAAGTTTGTTGAAGAACTGGCGTTGGTTCTGATCCCGTGAAAAAGATCGGCACTTTCGCCTCGCTGTCCATTCGCAACTTCCGCTTGCTGCTGACGGGAACCACCCTCTCCAATGCCGCCCAGTGGATCCAGCAGGTCACCTTGAGCTGGCTCGTCTATGACCTGACTGCGTCCGGCACTATGCTGGGAACCATCAATATGGTCAGGGCGGCCGCATTGCTGGTTATGATACCGATATCCGGCATCTTGATAGACCGCCTCAACCGCCGTATTCTCCTTCTGATAATAAATGGCTGGCTTTTTACCATTACCCTGGCGCTTGGACTTATGCTGCTTTTCGGCCACAACAGCCTCCGGTACCTCTTCGTCTTCTCTTTACTGGGCGGCATGGCCCAAACCATTGATGTGACCCTCCGCCAGGTACTTGTCTTTGATCTGGTAACACGCTCCTTTACCCCCAATGCAGTGGCGCTTGTCCAGACAGGCTGGAGTCTGATGCGCTCTTTTGGCCCCGGGATTGGCGGGCTTCTCATCCTGTGGTTTGGTCCCGGGGGCAATTTCCTCATCCAGGCCGGCGTCTATTTACTCGTCGCCCTTACCATCATGCAAATCAAGTTTCCGGCGCGAAAATTAAATATAGTCCAGGGCTCTTCTCTGGAAAATATCCTGGAAGGCATCCGGTATGTAATGAGGGAGCGCACCACCAAGGCCTTTATGCTGATGGGCATGATCCTGCCCCTGCTCATTATACCTGTCTTTGTCATACTGCCGCCAATTTATGCCGTGAAGGTTTTTAACGACGGGTCTGGTAAGGTTTTGGGATTCCTCATGTCTTCTGTAGGCGTAGGCGGCATTGTCGGCGGCGTCGTCACCGCCTCGCTGGGCCACTTTGAGCGCCGGGGCATCCTCCAACTTGCATCCCTTTTTCTGCTCAGTCTTTCGCTGATAGCCTTTGCCTTCAGCACAACTCTCTTGATCGCTTTACCCCTCCTGGCACTGAGCGGATTCTTCGAAATGATCTTTCTGACCACCAACCAGACCTTGCTTCAGCTCTCCATCCCGGACAATTTGCGAGGGCGTGTAACCAGCGTCGTCAATCTGAATATTGCGCTGCTCCCCCTGGGCGGGTTAATCGCCGGCATTGGCTCCGACCTGTTCGGCGGGCCAAAGCCAATCACCATTATTCTTGCCGGCATCGCCGCAATCGTCCCCTTTTTTGTTCTGCTGCTTTCGCCGACCGTCCGCACCTACCGTCTGAGCAAAGCAATGACGCCCGGCTCGACAGGCAAATCCCCCAATTCCCCCAAAAATGATGGCGGCGAGGAATGATTCTTTCAGGGCTTTCTCATAGCAATTCCCCTTCGGATTCTGTGGGGCGCTATTGCCATTCTCCACTCTCAGTCTTGGTCTCGCTTTAAACATTGTTGGCCATTTCCTTCGATCAAAAAAAACCGAGCTTCTTCCCAACAACCCCCCTGCCTTGGGATGCACAACGAACGATGAAAATATGTACATGCTGGAGGGACGCGCTCCGTCGCGTCCGGGGGTGCCGGGATCCCCAAAAACACCGCAATGTAACGAAGCGATATTGTTTACATAAATTATTTTTTCATATAAACTCGTTCATGCTTCAATACGAGATAATAATATTACAGAGGAGGCAATTGCAAAACGTTTTGTCATTCCCGAAAGCGCAGCTTGATGTCCACAATGCCTCTATCGGGAATGACAGCGTTAGGAGTTTTGCAATTGGCTCAGAAGCAATGTAATTGTTTTCATTGACGTACACTGAAAATATACCTATACTCCGCCCTCAAAAAAGCAATATCATATTGCATATTGCACAAGGCACACTTAAGCACGAATAGCATGGCAGGCATCCCCGGGAGAACTCATGAACCATAACGGCAACCAAATAGAATCCCGCCTCTGGGCCGCGGCCGATGAGCTGCGGGCCAATTCCAAGCTGAAATCCTCCGAATACTCCGTCCCCGTGCTGGGGCTTGTCTTTCTGCGCTACGCCGACCATAAATTTCAGGAGGCGGCAAAAGAACTGACAGGCGCCGGATGTGGAGGGCGGCGGAAGATCGGCCCGGCAGACTATCAGGCCCGCGGCGTCCTCTACCTGCCCGAAGCGGCCCGCTTCTCGACGCTGCTCACCCTGCCCGAGGGGGCCAACATCGGCGCGGCCATCAACGAGGCCATGCGCGCCATCGAGGCGGAGAACCCCGACCTCAAGGATGTGCTGCCCAAGACCTACAACCGCTTCGAGAACGCCCTGCTCAACCCACTGCTCAAGACCATGAACTCCGTCCCCATGGATATCGAGGGAGATGCCTTCGGCAAGATCTACGAATACTTCCTCGGCCACTTCGCCATGAGCGAGGGCCAGAAGGGCGGCGAATTCTTCACCCCCACCGCCATCGTCCAGCTCATCGTCGGCATCATCGAACCCTTCCAGGGCCGCATCTTCGATCCGGCCTGCGGCTCCGGCGGCATGTTCGTCCAGAGCGCCCGCTTCGTCGCTGAGCACCAGAAAAACCCCGGCGCCGAGCTTTCCATTTACGGTCAGGAGAAGGTGGCCGAGACGGTCCGCCTGGGCAAAATGAACCTTGCCGTCCACGGTCTGGCTGGCGACATCCGCCAGGGGAACGCCTACTATGAGGACCTGCACCGCTCCCCCGGCAAGTTCGACTTCGTCATGGCCAATCCGCCCTTCAACGTGGACCGCGTGGACAAGGAGCGGCTCAAGGACGACCCGCGCTTCCCCCTCGGCCTTCCCCGCACCGACAACGCCAACTACCTCTGGATTCAGATCTTCTACAGTGCCCTTTCGGAAACCGGCCGCGCCGGGTTCGTCATGGCAAACTCCGCCTCCGACGCCCGCAGCTCGGAACTGGAGATCCGCAAACAGCTCATCGAAGCCCGCGCCGTGGATGTGATGGTCGCCGTCGGCTCCAACTTCTTCTACACCGTCACCCTGCCCTGCACCCTCTGGTTCTTCGACCGAGGCAAAGGAAAAAACGCCCGCGCCGATCAGGTGCTCTTCATCGACGCCCGCCAGATCTACCGCCAGATCGACCGCGCCCACCGGGACTGGACCCCGGCGCAGATCGAGTTTCTGGCCAACATCGCCCGGCTCTACCGGGGCGAAGCCCTCGAGAACCTGCACGACAGCGCCGACCTGCTGGCCGAGCACTTTCACGACGGCAAATACGCGGACGTGGCCGGCCTGTGCAAGGTGGCAACACTCTCCGAAATTGAATCCCAGGGCTGGAGCCTCAACCCCGGCCGCTATGTGGGTGTAACTGCCCGTGTAGAGGATGACTTCGACTTCAAGGAGCGGCTGGAGGAGCAAAACGAGGAACTGGAAATCCTCAATGCCAAGGCCCGGGAACTGGAAGTGCGGATCGCCGAGAATGTAGCAAAGTTGCTGGAGGGATAGCGTTTGTCTTCAGTGGATGAAATCCCAATGAAGAAGCGATAGAGCTCAAGGTATCGCAAAATGCGATACCTTCAAAACTTTTTTCAGACACACGCGATACCCGGAAACTGAAAGAGCGGCGTGCCGAGAATGTGGTCAAGTTGCTGGAGGTGGCGTGATGGCAAACAAAAAGAGGGGTTTAGAGAAAACGAAACCGGCCGTGCCGGAACCCACGCCGGTGTTACTGGAAGACCTCCGCCGGATGATCGAGGAGACAAGGCATGCCGTCGCCACGACGGTCAATGCCGCCCTGACCATGCTCTACTGGAACGTGGGCAGACGGATTCGAGAGGATATCCTTCAGGAGAAACGTGCCGAATACGGCCGGGAGATTTTGCTGACACTGTCGGCGAAATTGACGGTTGAGTACGGTCGTGGCTGGAACGAACGCAATATTTCGTACATGGTTAAATTCTCTGAAGTTTTTCCCGATGAAGCGATTTTGCACGCACTGCGTGCGAAATTAAGTTGGACCCACTTTCGTCTGCTCATTGGTATGGACGACCCCCTCAAACGCGACTTCTACGGTGAAATGTGCCGCATTGAAGGTTGGTCTACACGAACTCTGGAGAAGAAAATCGATTCCATGCTTTTCGAGCGCACGGCGCTCTCGCGCAAGCCGGAAAAGCTGATCGAACAGGAGCTACAGTCGCTACACCAAACAGACAAACTGACCCCCGAACTCGTCTTTCGTGATCCTTATATTCTGGATTTTCTCGGCCTCAGGGACACGTTTGCCGAAAAGGATGTCGAAGCCGCCATTTTACGCGAGATGGAATCATTCATCTTGGAACTGGTAATTGGGTTCGCCTTCCTCGAACGTCAGAAACGCATCACCTTGGACGGCGATGATTTCTATCTCGACCTGCTCTTCTATCATCGGCGATTGCGTCGTCTGGTGGCAATTGAACTTAAACTGGGCGACTTCAAACCCGCATTCAAGGGACAAATGGAGCTTTATCTGCGCTGGCTGGATAAATACGAGCGTCGCGAAGGAGAAGATGCGCCTCTGGGCATAATTCTCTGCGCCGGCAAGAAGCAGGAGCAGATCGAACTGCTGGAACTGGGCCGCTCCGGCATCCACGTCGCCGAATACCTTACCGATTCTCTGCCGAAAGAGGTGCTGCAAGAGAAACTCCGCAAAGCTATCGCCCTTGCCCGCAGACAGCTGGAGAGCCTGGGGAAAAAGGGCGTTGCCAAGAATGTGGTGAAGTTGCAGGAGGGGAAGTGATGAGCAACTGGCCTTCAAAGCGAATGGAAGAGCTATGCGAAATAACCTCAAGCAAACGTATCTTTGCTGCAGATTACGTCTCTGAAGGTGTGCCTTTCTATCGTGGCAAGGAGATTACCGAGAAATATAAAGGGAATATCAATATTTCGACAGAATTGTTCATTGCCGAAGAAAAGTTCAAGGAGATTGAACGAAAGTTTGGTGTACCAAAGCCTGGCGATTTACTTCTCACATCTGTGGGCACACTCGGTTCAGTCTATGTGGTGAAACCTAGCGACAGGTTCTATTTTAAGGACGGGAATCTCACATGGTTTCGCAATTTCAAAGAACTCGACAGTCATTATCTCTATTATTGGCTGGGTTCTCCGCAGGGATGGGCAGAGCTATGCAAAGCAACTATTGGGTCATCTCAGTCCGCATTCACAATTGTTCTATTGAAGGGGATAGAAATAGAAGTCCCCCCCCGCCCTACGCAGCGAAAAATCGCGTCGATACTCTCCGCCTACGACGATCTGATCGAGAATAATCTGCGGCGGATCAAAATTCTGGAGGAAATGGCGCAGAACCTCTACCGCGAGTGGTTTGTCAAATTCCGCTTCCCTGGCCACCAGTACGCCCGCTTCACCGATTCCCCACTTGGCAGAATTCCTGAGGGTTGGGAGGTGGTATCCTTGGAAAATGTTTGTAGCCGAATTACTGATGGATCTCATTACAGCCCTAAGACCACCGATTATGGATATCCAATGGCATCAGTCAAAGATATGCACGACTGGGGAATCAACATCGATACATGCCGAAAAATCAGTGAAGAAGAATTTCATAATTTGGTTCGTAATGACTGTAAGATGTGCAAGAATGACGTGCTTATAGCAAAGGATGGAAGCTATCTAAAGCACTGTTTTGTTGTCGAACGCGATTTTGATGTCGCATTGTTATCGTCAATAGCGATTCTGCGGCCTAGCGAAAAAATCAATCCTCATGTCTTAGCGATGACACTTCGGGAGCCGGACATGAAAACGAGAATGACCGGTTTTGTATCTGGCGCAGCTTTGCCAAGGATAATTTTACAGGCTTTCCGACAGTTTCAGATCGTATTGCCACATATTGCGCTCCAGGAGCAATGGGCAGCATCTGCAGAGCCTATGATTCAGCTTTGCTGTCGCTTGCTCCATGCGAATGGAACCCTTTGCCGCACCCGCGACCTGCTCCTCCCCAAGCTCATCTCCGGCAAGTTGGATGTGTCGGAATTGGACATCACGATTCCCGCGGAGGCCGAAGCATGAAGGCACCCGGAGCTTTATCTTGCATTTACTCTTCACTTATGTATATCTGAATAGGAATTGCAGGGGGCGTCAATGGTGAAGGATAAAGAGCGGATACTGGAGATTGCAGGCAGGCTCGGAGTGACCACGGCGGCAGATGTGGAAGCGGTCGGTATTTCTCGCAATCACCTGTACGAGTTGTGCAAGGCGGGTAAAATCGAGCGGACGGCCCGTGGGCTTTATCAAATTCCGGGCGCCCTTTCAACGGAGCATGGCGTTTTGATCGAAGTCGCCAAACGTGTACCCAAAGGGGTGGTCTGCCTGCTTTCCGCCCTCAGGTTTCACGATCTGACGACGCAGATACCCCATGAAGTTTGGATCACGGTGCCACGCGGGGGCTGGCGGCCGCAGATGGATTACCCGCCTCTGAATCTGACTTACATGTCCGGCGAATCCTATGCTTTCGGCATTAGGGAGCACACGGTCCAGGGGATTGGGATCAAGGTTTATACGCCGGCGAAAACCGTGGCGGATTGTTTCAAGTTTCGCAACAAGGTTGGCCTTGATGTGGCCATCGAGGCACTTCGCGAGGTATGGCGGTCCCGCCTGGCCAGTATGGATGACTTGGCGGAGGCGGCCAAAGTGTGTCGGGTGTTCACGGTGATACGTCCCTATCTGGAGGCTACTGTATGAGTGCCCGGGAGAAAGAAAACAGGGGGCACACTCAGGGGAAGTCGTAGCATGAAAACCACCGATCTCGATATCCTGCTCCAGGAGGGCGAAGGCGTCATGCTGGAGTACAAGGAGAGTCTATCCTCTTCCTTTGCCCGCGAGCTGGTGGGCTTTGCCAATACGGCAGGGGGCAAGATTCTGCTGGGGGTGCGCGACGACGGCACCGTCAAGGGGATTGCCGATACCAACGCGCTACGCGCCCGTATCCAGGACATCGCCCGCAACTGCGACCCGTCGGTGAAGATCCTGCTGCAACGAATCGGCGAGGTCATCGTGGTGACAGTTCGCGAGAGCGAATCAAAGCCGGTGCAGTGCAGCGACGGTTATTTCTGGCGGCAGGGCGCCGTTACCCAGAAGCTCAGCCGAGATGAGATTCGGGATCTGTTCCGCAGTGAGGGGGCTATCCGTTTCGATACCTCGGTCTGTCCGAAATTCCGCTACCCTCAGGACTTCGACCGGGAGAAGTACAATGCCTGGCTCCGGTTGAGCGGCATCACCGGCCGTCCCAGCACCGAGGACGTTCTGGTCAACATCGAAGCAGCCGAGCGTTCCGGCACCAAGCTCCTTTTCCGCAATGCCGGTGTTCTCTTCTTCGCCAAGAACGTCAGACATTTTTTCAACCAGGCCTACGTCACCTGTCTCCTGGCCAAAGGCACGGACAAGGTGCACATCCTGGACCGCAAGGATTTTGCCGGCGGCATCGTTGCGGATATCGAGGACAGCCTGCGCTTCATCGAGCGCAATACCCGCACGGCCTACCGGATTGAAGGGCTGCGCCGGGAGGACGTCCCGGAATACCCGATGAAGGCCCTGCGCGAAGCCATCACCAATGCGGTCATGCATCGCGACTGGTTCATGGAGGGGGCCAATGTTTTCGTGGAGATCTATACCGACCGGATCGAGATCTCCAGCCCCGGCGGCCTGCCCAAGGGGATGAAGCTTGCCGACCTTGGCCGGAAGAGCATCCGCCGTAATGCCCTGCTTGCCGACCTGCTCCACCGCATCACTTTCATCGAAAAGGCAGGAACCGGTATCAAGCGAATGCGCGAGGAGGCACGGGCACAGCATTGTCCGCCACCGACCTTCGAGGAGAACGGATTTTTCACCGCGATCTTCTATCCCAGTCCGGAGGTACGGACGCAGGCGGGCGCAAAAGAGGCACCAAGTACCGCACAAGTCGGGACCAAGAAGGGATCAAATCAGGCACATGATAAGGCCCATGACGTGGAAGCCACCCCACAAGTACCCCCCAAGCACCCCTCAAGTGCCCCACAAGTTGCGGGACAAGTAGGCACCAAGTTGGCACTAAGTCGGCACCAAGTTGAAATATTGCGGAAATGCATTAAAGACAGCATGTTAGTTGATCTTATGGCAATTGCAGAGCGTTCTGATCGCACCAAGTTCAGGCACCAAGTCTTGAATCCGCTCATCAAAGCCGGATGGATCGAAATGACCATCCCCGAAAAACCACGCAGCTCGAAACAGCGGTACCGCACCACCGCTGCCGGTCGCACAGTCCTTGCGCACGCTGAAAAGGAGACTCCTTCATGACCCCTCCCTCCGGTTACACCGAAGACGCCCTGATCGAACGACCGGCCATTGCCCTCCTGGCTGCGCTGGGCTGGCAGACTCTCAACGCCTATCACGAGTTCGACCACGGCGCGAGCAGTCTGGGCCGGGAGACCAGGGATGAGGTGGTGCTGAAATCCCGCCTGCGGGAAGCGTTGCTGAGGCTCAATCCCGAGGCCTCGCCGGAGGCCGTCCATCAGGCGATCGAGGAACTGACCCGCGACCGGTCCCGGATGAGCGCGGCGGCTGCCAATCGAGAGATCTACCACCTCCTCAAGAACGGCGTGCGCGTTCCCCGGCCCGATCCCGAAGGCGACGGCGAGACGGTAGAGGTGGTGCGGGTGGTGGACTGGGACGACCCGGCCCAAAACGACTTCCTGCTCTGTTCGCAGTTCTGGGTCACGGGCGAGATGCACACCCGGCGGGCCGACCTGGTGGGCTTCGTCAACGGTTTGCCGCTGCTGTTCATCGAACTCAAGGCCGCCCACCGCCGCCTGGAGACCGCCTTCACCGGCAACCTGCGTGACTACAAGGACACCATCCCGCAGCTTTTCTGGCCCAACGCCCTGGTCATCCTTTCCAACGGCAGCCAAAGCCGTGTGGGCAGCATTACCGCCGGCTGGGAGCACTTCGCCGCATGGAAGAAGGTCGGCAGTGAGGATGAGGCGGGCGAGGGATCGCTGGAGACGATGCTGCGCGGCGTCTGCGACCCGACGCGCTTCCTGGATCTGGTGGAGAATTTCTGCCTCTTTCAGGAGGTCCCCGGCGGGCTAATCAAGCTCACGGCCAAGAACCACCAGTACCTGGGCGTCAACAAAGCGCTTGCGGCCCTGGCCGACATCCGGCAGCGGGAAGGCAAGCTGGGGGTGTTCTGGCACACCCAGGGCAGCGGCAAGAGCGTGGCGATGATGTTCTTCGCCCAGAAGGTGCTGCGCAAACTGCCGGGAAACTGGACCTTCGTGGTCGTCACGGACCGGCAGGAACTGGACGGCCAGATCTACAAGCACTTCGCCTCGGCGGGGGTGGTGACGGAAAACCACGCCCAGGCGGAAAGCAGCAAACACCTGCGGCAGCTCCTCGCCGAGGATCACCGCTACGTCTTCACCCTGATCCACAAGTTCCGCACCGAGCAGGGCGAAACGCATCCGGTGCTCTCGGAACGGTCCGACATCATCGTCATCACCGACGAGGCGCACCGCAGCCAGTACGACACCCTGGCGCTGAACATGCGCACGGCCCTGCCGAACGCCGCCTTTCTGGCTTTCACCGGCACGCCGCTGATCGTCGGCGAAGAGAAGACCCGGCAGGTCTTCGGCGACTACATCAGCGTCTATGACTTCCAGCAGTCGGTGGCCGACGGCGCGACGGTGCCGCTCTACTACGAGAACCGCATCCCGGAACTGCAACTGCTCAATGACAACCTCAACGAGGATATGGAACGCCTCCTGGAGGCGGCTGAACTGGACGAGGAGCAGGAGAAGAAGCTGGAAAGGGAGTTCGCCCGGGAGTACCGCCTGATCACCCGCAACGATCGACTGGAGGCGGTGGCCAAGGACCTGGTAACGCATTTCACGGGACGGGGCTTCCAGGGCAAAGCCATGATGATCTGCATCGACAAGGCCACAGCCATCCGCATGTATGACAAGGTCAAGCGGTACTGGGGCGAAAAGATCGCGGCCTTGCTGGCCGAGGCGGCAGGGGCGGAGGGCGGCTCCCGGGGGGAAATCGAAGCGCAGATTGCCCGGATGAAGGAAACCGACATGGCGGTGGTCGTCTCCCAAGGGCAAAACGAGATTGCCGAGATGAGCGAAAAAGAGCTCGACATCCGCCCGCACCGCAAGCGCATGGTCGATGAGGATCTGGAGACGAAGTTCAAGAATCCCGACGACCCCTTCCGTCTGGTCTTTGTCTGCGCCATGTGGATGACCGGCTTCGACGTGCCGAGCTGCTCGACCCTCTATCTCGACAAACCGATGCGCAACCACACCCTGATGCAGACCATCGCCCGGGCCAACCGGGTCTATCCGGGCAAGGTGAGCGGCCTGATCGTGGACTATGCCGGGGTGTTCCGCAACCTGGAGAGGGCGTTGGCCATCTATGGGGCCGGCGGTACGGCGGGCGGCAATAAGCCGGTTGAAGACAAGTCGGCATTGGTGGCAGCACTGCGTCAGGCGTTGGCGGAGGCCCGGGGGTTATGCCGGGAGCACGGGGTAAACCTTGCAGCCATCCAGGCCGCCGAGGGATTTGCCCGCGTCGGTTTGCTCGATGACGCCGTGGAGGCGCTGGTCGCCTCCGAAGAGATCAAGCTCCGCTATCTCGATCTGACCAACACGGTTCTGCGACTCTACAAGGCCGTGCTGCCCGACCCGGCGGTAAAGGAATTTGCCGCCGAAGTGTCGCCTCTCCAAGTGATCGCCGACAAAATCCGTGCGCTGACACGGCCGGCGGACATCTCTCAGGTCATGCAACAGGTGGAAGGGCTCCTCGATCAGTCGATCGCCACCGAGGGCTATGTGATCCGCGAACCAACCTCACCCTTTGACGCCGATCATTGGCTTGACCTGAGTAAAATCGACTTCGAGAAGCTGGCCGAGAAGTTCAAGACGGGGCGCAGGCGCACTTTGAACGAGAAGCTCAAGGGAACGGTTGCACAGAAGCTCATGGTCCTGGTGCGGAAGAACCGCACCAGGATGGATTATCTAGAGCAATTCCAGGCGATGATCGACGCCTACAACGCGGGCAGCCTCAACGCCGAGGAGTTCTTCCTGCAACTGGTGGCCTTTGCCCGGAGTCTGAATGAAGAAGAGCAGCGGGGCGTGGGCGAGCAATTAAGTGAAGAGGAGCTGGCGCTCTTCGACCTCCTGACCAAGCCGCAGATCGACATGAGCGACGCGGATCGGGAAAAGGTCAAAGCCACTGCCAGGGAACTGCTATCAACGCTCAAAGCGGGCAAACTGGTGCTCGATTGGCGCAAACGCCAGCAGGCCCGCGCCGAAGTGCGGGTGACGATCGAGAAACTGCTGGACCAAGGCTTGCCGAGGATCTATACGCCAAAGCTTTTTGAGCAGAAAACAACGGCCGTGTTCCAGCACGTCTATGACGCCTACTACGGCGCGGGGCGCAGCGTGTATGAAAAAGGAAACAGCCTTGGCGCTGCCTATGAAGCACATTAAAAAAATTTGTTGACAGGGCGTTTTCACTCTGGTAGGGGAAAAGCCGTTTTTAAAGGTTAATGAAAAGTGTGGATGAAATGACTGTGAATAATGCCTGCAAAAACTGGCGCTGGTGGAGCAAATACGAAGGGGAGAGGTTTGCCGACCGCGTTTGACCATCATTGATGTAAAAAATACAGCCGTGGCAGCCTCTTGGGGCAGCCACGGTTTTTTTGTTTTCAGGATTAAAAAAGGCCGTGACGATTCGCGGCCTTTTTTAATCCTGAAAATTTATGGAGAATTTGATCATGCATGTACCGGATTTTGAAACATTCCAAAAACTGGCGAACGAGGGAAACCTGATCCCCGTTTTTCGCGAACTGCTCGCGGATGCGGAAACGCCCGTGACGCTGCTGCTCAAACTGGCCGATCGACCCCGGGTGTTTCTGCTGGAAAGCGTGGAAGGCGGGGAAAAATGGGGGCGTTACAGCTTTCTCGGAACGGATCCGAAGATCATTGTGAGGATTCGTAAAGATCATGTGATTATTGAGGAAAATGGAGAATCCCGGCAAATTCCTCATAAGGGAGACCCGCTCGGAGTTCTGGAGGAGCTGCTGGGGCGCCGGCGCCCGGTCTCCGTGGGGGAACTGCCCCGTTTTTACGGCGGCGCCGTCGGTTTTTTCGGTTACGACACCGTTCGTTATTTTGAGCGGCTTCCCGAGCACCGAATGCCCGGCAGCGATCAAGACGATGCCGTCTTTCTCATAACCGATACCATGGTCATTTTCGACAATGTCCGGCACACGATAAAAATCGTCTCCTCGGCCGCTATCGACGAAAACACGGATCTGCAAACGGCATACTCGGACGCGGTGCGGAAAATCGATGAGCTGCTGGAAATTCTGCGCTCTCCCGCCGTTCCCGCAATCAGCAGTTCCCAACCCACCGTACCGGAGGAATCGTTTCACCCGGAGATAGAAAAACAGGAGTATCTGGCGATGGTCGACCAGGCGCGAAAGTACATCATGGCCGGAGACGTCATCCAGGTTGTCTTGGCGCAACGGTTCCACCGACCGACAACCGCGTCCCCCTCGGCTCTCTACCGGGCCCTGCGCTTTGTAAACCCCTCCCCCTACCTTTTCTTTCTGAAGATAGACGACACGCATCTCATTGGTTCCTCACCGGAGGTGATGGTCCGTCTCGAGGAGGGCCTCGCCGAGCTCAAGCCGATTGCGGGGACCCGACGCCGGGGGAAAACCGAGCAGGAAGACCGGAAGCTTGCCGACGAACTGCTGCAGGATCCGAAGGAACGGGCGGAGCACGTCATGCTGGTGGACTTGGGGCGCAACGACCTGGGGCGAATCGCCCGCACCGGCAGCGTTCAGGTCAACCGGCTGATGGCGGTGGAGCGCTATTCCCACGTCATGCACCTTGTTTCGCTCTTGCAGGCGCAAATGCAGGAAGGGAAGAACGCCTATGATCTGCTGCGGGCGACCTTTCCCGCCGGGACACTGAGCGGCGCCCCGAAGGTGCGGGCAATGGAGATCATTGCGGAGCTGGAACCATCCCCGCGCGGGGCTTATGGCGGGGCGGTGGGTTATTTCAGCTATGGAGGAAACGCAGATTTCTGCATCACGATTCGCACGATGCTGCTTCGCAACGGCGAGGTCTTTATCCAGGCCGGGGCGGGAATCGTCGCCGATTCCGATCCGGAGAGCGAATATCAGGAAACGCTGGGCAAGGCGGAAGGGGTTTTCCAGGCGGTGCGCCTTGCGGAAAACGGCCTGGAACTGTAACGTACCTACATAGACAGACAGTCGCGACAAACCGGCGGACGGATGCCAAAGCATAAGCAAAGGAGGGAAAAAATGATTTTGATGATCGATAATTATGACTCGTTCACCTACAATCTGGTGCAGTACATAAGCCAACTGGGCGGCGAGGTGGAGGTGCATCGCAATGATGCGATCACGATTGCGCAAATCGAGGCGCTGCAGCCGGAGGCGATCGTCGTCTCGCCGGGCCCCTGCTCACCCGAACAGGCGGGAATCAGCGTCGCGGTGATCCGCCGTTTTCACCAGGAGTTGCCGATTCTCGGGGTCTGCCTTGGACATCAGGCAATCGGCCAGGCCTTCGGGGGGCGCGTCATCCGGGCCAAGCGGGTCATGCATGGAAAAACCTCGCCGATCGCCAATGACGGCAGGACGATCTTTGCAGGCCTCGCCAACCCGTTTACCGCCGGCCGTTATCATTCGCTGATTGTCGAACGGGACTCGCTGCCCGACTGCCTTGAAATCAGCGCGGAAACCGCCGAAGGGGAAATCATGGGGCTGCGGCACCGGTCGCTGCCGATTGAGGGAATCCAGTTTCATCCCGAATCGATTCTGACGCCGTCCGGCAAGCGGATCATCCGCAATTTCCTGACAATGGTGAAACATTAACGACGGCCTGCCATCGCAAAGGGGAATGAAAATTGAGGGGCGAACCCATCCCCACCCTTTCCCTCCCCTTGAAGGGGAGGGAAGTTGGATGCAATATTTTCAACAAGTTGAGTTATATTTTCAGATGAAAATGGGGGAGAGAGATATGATCAAGGAAACAATAGCGAAACTGGTTGCCGGCGAAAATCTGCGGGAAGAGGAGATGCTCTCGGCCATGGGGGAGATTATGGAAGGGGCGGCCACTCCCGCCCAGATCGCCGCCTTCATGACGGCGCTTCGGATCAAGGGCGAAACTGTTGAGGAACTGACCGGGGCCGCCCGGACCATGCGGCGAATGGCGACGAGGATAGACGCCCGTTCGTCCGTTGTCGTCGATACCTGCGGCACCGGCGGCGACGGCATGAATACCTTCAATATCTCGACGACAACGGCCTTCGTTGTCGCGGCAGCGGGGTTGACCGTCGCCAAGCACGGCAACCGGGCCGTCTCGAGCCGCTGCGGCAGCGCCGATGTCCTCGAAGCACTGGGCGTCAACATAAACGTCGGGCCGGAAATCATGGAGGAGTGCCTCCAGCAGATCGGGATCGCCTTTCTCTTCGCCCCGCAACTCCACGGCGCGATGAAATACGCGATCGGCCCCCGCCGGGAAATCGGCATCCGCACTATTTTCAATATGCTGGGACCGCTGACCAACCCCGCCGGGGCGACGGCGCAGCTCATCGGCGTGTATGATCCGAAGCTTACGGAGATGTTTGCCGGGGTATTGAAGAATCTCGGGACAAAACGGGCGTTTATCGTGCACGGCGGCGGTCTTGACGAGGCGACCGTCACCGGGGAGACGAGGGTCTCAGAATTGAACGAAGGGTTTATTTCCACTTACAATATCGATCCGATAGATTTACTGGGGGAGGTTTATCCGGATAAAGATCTTGCCGGCGGGGATGCCGAAAAAAACGCCGGGATCACGCTGGATATTCTCACGGGGACCGCCTCCGGGGCGTCCCGTCAGATCGTCGTTCTGAATGCGGCGCTCGCCATCGTCGCCGGGGGTAAGGCAAACACCATCGCCGAGGGGATTGCGGCGGCACAAGAGTGCATCGACAGCGGCGCCGCTCTGGGGAAGCTGCGCGAGCTGAAAGAGAGGAGCAACGGTTGATCCTGGATGAAATTGTTGCGAAAAAGCGGGACGAAGTCGCCACGCGCCAGAAGAAAACACCTTTGAGGGCATTGGCAGAGACGATTGCCCGGATGCCTCCGACAAGAGATTTTTCCACGGCGCTGAAGCGGGAAATCGCGATCATCGCCGAGATCAAGCGGCGCTCTCCATCTCATGGCCTGCTCCGAAAGGAGTTTGATCCGGCAAAAATCGCCCTTCTCTACGAGCAAAACGGGGCGGCGGCTATCTCGGTTTTGACGGACGAGACCTTTTTTGGGGGAAGCGACAATGACATCGCCGCCGTCAAAAACGCCGTTTTGCTCCCAGTCCTCCGGAAGGAGTTCATTATCGATCCCTATCAGATCGCGGAAACCCGGGCAATCGGGGCTGACGCCCTCTTGCTGATCGCGTCCCTCCTGGGCGAGAGGGAACTCCACAACTACCGCAAGCAAGCGGAATCACTTGGTCTCGCAGCGCTGGTGGAGGTCCACAGCCGGGAAGAACTCTTGGCCGCGCTTGCCTCCGGCGCCCGCATTATCGGCGTCAACAACCGAAATTTGAATACATTGGCAACAGACCTCTGCGTATCGCGGGAACTGGCGCCGCTGATCCCTCCTGGGCTGACAACAGTCAGCGAAAGCGGGATAGAAGCAGAACAGGACATCGCCGCGCTTCGCGAGTCGGGCTTCAACGCGTTTTTGATCGGCGGGGCGCTCCTTTCCGCCCCGGACGCCGGGGTGAAACTGCGGGAGCTTGCAGGGAAGAGGGAACGATGATCGAAATAAAGATCTGCGGAATCACCAATCGCGAGGACGCCCTCGTAGCAGCAGCTTTGGGGGCAAACGCACTCGGGTTTATCTTTCATCCGGCAAGTCCCCGATATGTATCTCCCATAGAGGCAAAGGAAATAATAAAGCTGCTGCCGCCCACCATAACCAGGGTCGGGGTTTTCGTCAACAGCGGCGAGGCTGAGGTAAAAAAGACAGCCGACATCTGCGGACTGGACGTTATTCAACTGCACGGAGACGAATCCCCGGAATACTGCCGCCGCTTCCCGCCGGAATCAATAGTCAAGGCCGTTTTTCTCAATAGCGATAACGATCTTGCCTGCCTCGAGAGCTACCATGTCCGGGCCTTCCTGGCGGACTCCCGCCATGACGGCCGGTACGGCGGAACCGGCACGAAGGCCGACTGGGAGCTTGCCGCCAGGACCGCTGAAAAATATCCGCTGATCATCGCCGGGGGACTTAACGAGACAAATATCGCCGCCGCCCTGACAACGGTGAAGCCGGTAGCCGTCGATATCAACAGCGGCATTGAGAAAGCGCCGGGGATAAAGGATCATGAACGAATGAAGCGGTTCATCGGGATCGTAAAAAATATGAAACTCTCCGCAACGGCCGGCGCCGCTGCCCACGCAAACGGCATCTTTAAGAAAAGATAACTACTCAGGTGGATAGTCTGTAGGTGTTTAGGTGGGTTGGGGTCATTCATTCGTTCTTTGCGCAGTCCTCACACTACGGGCGGTTCGCGAACCACCCGTACTACGCTTAATGTTCATCAAATTGGAGGGATGCGCTCCGTCGCGTCCGGGGCATTTGCCTGTAACGACCGATGAGCGACCAGTTGCTGAGAAAATGCGGCAGGAGCAGTCAGAGTAACTGCTTTGGCGCCCGCAAGGGCGGGAAAAGATTTCATAGAGGAGGAAATTTTCAGATCATGCAAACCAGACTGCCGGATAAAAACGGCCATTTCGGAATTTTCGGGGGGCGCTACGCGGCCGAAACGCTGATGCCCGCCCTGCTGGAGCTGGATATTACCTACAAGGCGGCCAGACAGGACAGGAGCTTCCAAAAGGAGCTCAGCTTTTATCTTCATGAGTACGCGGGACGCAAGACCCCGCTCTACGATGCACGGCGCTTCTCCGAGGCCCTCGGCGGGGCGAAGATCTATCTGAAGCGAGAGGACATGAATCACACCGGTTCGCACAAGATAAACAATACGCTGGGGCAGACGCTCCTGGCCCGGCGGATGGGAAAGAAAAAGGTGATCGCGGAAACCGGGGCAGGTCAGCACGGCGTTGCAACCGCGACCGCCGCCGCCCTGCTGGGCATGGAATGCCGGATTTTCATGGGGACGGAGGACATCCGCAGGCAGGCGCACAACGTCTTCCGGATGAAAATCCTTGGGGCCGAAGTCGTACCGGTTTCAGCCGGAACCGCAACCCTCAAAGACGCGATGAACGAGGCAATGCGCGCCTGGGTCGCCTCGGTGCGCGACACGTTCTATGTGATCGGCACAACGGCCGGACCGCATCCCTACCCGGCAATGGTGCGCGATTTTCAGAGCGTCATCGGCAGGGAAGCGAAAAAACAGATTCTGCAAAAGGAGGGTCGGCTTCCCGATCTGCTTGTCGCCTGCATCGGCGGGGGCAGCAACGCCCTGGGGCTTTTTTATCCGTTTCTCGGCGATAGCGCGGTCGCGATGACCGGCGTGGAAGCGGGAGGAAAGGGTCTGACAACGGGGTTTCATGCCGCGAGCATTACCGCCGGGCAAATCGGGGTTCTGCATGGCAACAAGACCTACCTTCTCCAGAGCGACTCCGGTCAGGTTCTTGACGCCTATTCGATCGCCGCCGGGCTTGACTATCCCGGGGTCGGGCCGGAGCATGCCTGGCTTGCCGATACGGGCCGGGTAAACTACCTGACCGTCACCGACGAAGAGGCCGTGGCTGCCTTCATGCTGCTGTCGCATCTGGAGGGGATCATTCCCGCGCTGGAGAGTTCGCACGCCCTCGCCCATGCAATCAAAATCGCCCCCGGCATGGCCAGGGAGAAAATAATCATCGTCAATCTCTCTGGCCGCGGAGACAAGGATGCGCAGACGATCTCCGAAAGCAAGGAGGTACAAAAGTAATGGGAAGAATTGAAGAAA
Source organism: Syntrophales bacterium (assembly GCA_023229765.1). Taxonomy (NCBI): domain Bacteria; kingdom Pseudomonadati; phylum Thermodesulfobacteriota; class Syntrophia; order Syntrophales; species Syntrophales bacterium. Next base: position 21,768 of record JALNYO010000036.1, read on the forward strand.
AATTTGTCGCCTTAAAAAAAGAGGGAAAAAAGGCATTCATTGCTTACATTACCGCGGGGGATCCCGATTTGCGGACAACCGGGATGCTGATTCCTGCCCTGGAGCGGGCCGGGGTGGATATCATCGAAATCGGCGTTCCCTTTTCCGATCCCGTCGCGGATGGCCCGATAATCCAGGCGGCCTCTGAACGGGCGCTGAAAAAGGGGATAAAGCTGGATGATATCTTTAAAATGATTGCCACCGTCCGTAAAAAGAGTCGGCTGCCGATCGTTCTTTTCGGTTATTACAACCCTGTTCTGCACTACGGAAACGCTGCCTTCGCCGCCGCGGCGGGGGCTTCCGGGGTGGACGGGATTCTCGTTGTCGATCTCCCCCCCGAGGAAGCCGATGAACTGCGGCGCTACACGGACCCGGCCGGGCTTTCGTTCATCACCCTCATCGCCCCGACGACCGGACTTGCGCGAATCCGGAAAATGGTTGGCCGGGCGTCGGGATTCCTGTACTACATTTCCGTGACCGGCGTCACCGGAACGGCCAAGCCGGTGCTTGAAGATATACGCAATGACATGAAAAACCTGAGGACAATTACCTCGCTCCCAACCGTCGTTGGCTTCGGGATCTCAACGCCCGAGCAGGCGGCGAGCATCGCGGCCCTGGCCGACGGCGTGGTGGTCGGCAGCGCCCTGGTAAAGCTGATCGGCGCAAATGGTAAAAGCAACGAGTTGCTCCCGGACATCGCTTCCTTCGCGGCAGGAATTCGTCAGGCGCTCGACGCCGCACCTCTGAATCAAGCCGACTTTCCGGTAAATGGCGAGAAAAGAAGTTCCGGGAAGAAAAAATCTTGACTTTTCATCGCTGCAAACAATAGAAATGACCTCGACAGTGGGTAATAATTTTAAGGAGAAATAAAAAGCCATCATCCATAAGGAGGTATTTTTATGTTAAAGACACGTATTACCGAGATGTTCGGCATTGAGCACCCGATTGTCCAGGGCGGAATGATGTGGATATCAAGGGCGGAGCTTGCCGCGGGCGTCGCCAACGCCGGGGGCATCGGCTTCATGACCGCCCTGACCTTTGCGAACCCTGAAGACCTGCGCGCGGAAATCCGCAAATGCCGCAACCTGACCGACAAGCCTTTCGGCGTCAACCTGACCTTTCTGCCGACCCTGCGCCCCCCGGACTACCCCGCCTATATCAAGGTATGCGCCGAGGAGGGGATAAAATTCTTAGAGACCGCCGGCAGAAATCCTGAACCTTATATGGAACAGATCAAGGCCGCCGGGATCAAGGTGATCCACAAATGCACCTCGGTCCGTCATGCGATCAAGGCGGAGAAAATCGGCTGCGACGCGATCAGTATCGACGGCTTCGAGGCGGCCGGTCACCCGGGCGAGGACGATGTAACCTCTTTGATACTCATTCCACTGACACGAGACGCTATAAAAATCCCATTCATCGCCTCCGGCGGTTTTGCCGACGGCAGGGGTCTGGTGGCAGCATTGGCGCTGGGCGCCGACGGCATGAACATGGGGACGCGATTTGCGGCCACCAAGGAAACGCCGATGCATATCAACCTCAAACAGGCCATTGTTGACCACAGTGAACTCGATACAAAGCTGATCATGCGAACGCTGAAAAACACCGAACGGGTGCTCAACAACGAGGTCGCCCGGAAGGTGCTGGAGATCGAAGGCAGACCCGGGGATACAAAGATTGAAGACCTTATCCCCTTAGTCTCAGGGCTAGTGGGAAAACAGATGCTCGAAGAGGGAGACATCGAGAAGGGCAATTTCGCGATCGGGCTCAGCATGGGGCTGGTAAAAGACATCCCCTCCTGCAAGGAACTTTTAGACGGCATTATGGCCGAAGCCGAGGCCATAATCAAAAAGCGCCTGCCCGGCCTTGTTTGTTGAGAAGGCATTCGCGGAACTTGTGGGCATAGTTTTTTTAAAACCCCCATGCCCGTGTCGGGCACAACGAAGCATGAAAATCCCCCCTTACCCCCCTTTGGTAATGGGGGATGGGGGGATTTTCATATAAACGTGACAACGGAGAAAAAAATGGACATACAGAAAATGAAGGAGCGGCTGATCGAAATTGTTCTTGAAAGGACGTTCAAATACAGCGAAAATCCACCCTTTACACTTGCATCGGGGCACAAGAGCAACTACTACTTCAACTGCAAACCGACGACGCTTGACCCGGAGGGGATGAACCTGATCGGGCAGATTCTCTATTCCATGCTGGCAACAGTTGATGTAACCGCGGCGGGCGGCCTCACCCTGGGCGCCGATCCGCTTGCCAACGCCCTGGCGGTTATCTCTTTTCAGAAGGGAAGGCCGATTAAATCCTTTATCGTCCGCAAGGATGTGAAGGATCACGGCGTTAAAAACGCGATCGAGGGCAACGTCACGCGCGGCGAGAAGGTTGTGGTGCTGGACGACGTGATTACAACCGGCGGCTCGACGATAACGGCAATTAAACAGGCCCGGGAGGCGGGACTGGTCATAAAACACGCTATCGTCCTGATCGATCGGGAAGAGGAAAACGGCCGGCAGAACATCGAGGCCCAGGGGGTAGTGGTGGACGCCGTTTTGACAAGAACGGAGATTATGAGCCGGTACAGGGGGGGAAATATAGGCGCCCTGAAAACCGTTTAGCGCCTGTCCACAAATAACCTGGGCAAAATTGCGCTCAGATTTGAGTTGGATTTGGTTGCGGCGATTGAACAAAACCGAAGACGTAGCAGCGCTACGTTGAGGATTTTGTGATTGAGCCACAGCCAAAGATGGCCCAAAGATGAGTTGCAAGATGTTCAGGTTATTTGTGGACAGGCCTTTAGCGCTTATGCCAATATAGCCCTCGCCTGGGCTGCGTCCTGCTTGATCTGCGCGATCAGTTTTTCGGGGCTCTCGAACCGGATCTCGGCGCGCAGCCGCTCGAAAAAAAGAACATCCAGAATTTCGCCGTAGATGTCCTGGTGAAAATCGAAGATATGGACTTCCACAGAGAGCTTGCCGCCGGCAAAGGTCGGGTTGAATCCGATATTCACAACGCCGTCATGGCTTTTACCCTTTAAAAGGCAGCGAACGGCATAGACGCCGTGGGGGGGAAGCAGTTCCTTGTTGGCTTCGACGTTTGCCGTTGGGAAGCCCAACTCAACCCCACGCTGATCGCCGGCAACCACCCGCCCGGAGATGTTGTAGGGGCGACCGAGGAGCGCCGCGGCAAAACGGACATCGCCTTGGAGAATGGCCTCCCGGATTTTTGTACTGCTGACAATTTCACTGCCTGCACAAAACGCGTTCATGGCCTCTACTGCGAATCCCAGCCTCCTGCCTTCCGTGGCCAGAAAAGCCTCATTCCCCTCCCTGGCATGACCAAAGGTGTAGTCGTGGCCAATTATGATCTTTCTGATTCGCAATTTTTCCCAGAGGATCTCCTGCACGAACTCCCGCGCCGTGGTTTGAGAATATTCAAGCGAAAACGGGATAATAAGGAAAGCTCCTATACCGATCTCACGGAGCAGACTGATCTTTTCCTCAGCGGAGGAGATGAGATAGAAAGGACGTCTGTCCGGGTGGAGAACCATCTTCGGGTGAGGGTCAAAACTGATGACAACCGTCTTGCACCCTTCCCGGCCTGCCTCTTCCACCATCCTTTGAAAAATGTATCGGTGACCCAGATGAATCCCGTCGAAATTGCCAATGGTCGCAAAAACCCCCTGCAAATCAGCGGGGATGTTTTCACTGCCGCGAATAATATCCATATAAAAAGTGAGCCTCCCTCCAAGTTGGCGTACATTAGCACCAATCACAGATATTTCAAGGAAAATCGCCGTATTTAAAATATATCCGCTCATAACGAAGCGGCTGCCGGCATGTTTATACCATCGGGAAGAACCGCCGGCGCTTTGCCCGATCATTAAAAAGGAAAGTATCCAACGCGCGCCTTCTTTTTAACTTGACAATGGCCAAGGCGTCATTGTAAAAAGCGCATCGTTTCGTACACGGAAACAATGCCGAAGTGGCGGAATTGGTAGACGCGCTAGGTTCAGGGTCTAGTGGGCGTACGCCTGTCCGGGTTCAAATCCCGGCTTCGGCACCATTTTGAAATTTTTTTTAGTTGAAATGGGAGGTTAGATATCTGGTCTAACCTCCCATTTTTGTCTGGGGTACTTTATGCACTACCAGCCCTGTCTTGTATTATGCAACAGGGCTTTTTTTCGGCAGTGCTGTTTCGCGCTCAAAGGAGTAGTAAGATTAAATATACATTCAGAACCAACCACGAACTGCTCGCCGAAAATGCCGTCCTCAAGCGGAGCATTGAAGAACTGAAAAGTACTGAAGCCCGGTATCGCAAGTTATTTGAGCGATCCAGCGACGCTATCTTCCTGGTTGAAAAAAGCACTGGACGGTACTTAGATGCAAATATTGCGGCTCTGGAATTGGTGGGGCAATCTTTAGCAGAGATAAAATCGCTTACAACACATGATATCTCACCGCGCAATGCAGCAGAACGTCTCCAGAAAATATCCGCAAACGATGAAACGCTCAATTTTGGCAAAGTCGCATATGTGCGGCCTGATGGAACCAAGAGACAAACCTTGCTCCACACGGTTTCTCTTGATGAAAAGACTATTTTCGGCATTGCCCATGACATAACCGAAATCAAGCAGACCGAAAAGATGCTGACATTTTTAGCGCAGTGCGGCACGGCTTCGGGCGATGATTTTTTTCAATCGCTGGCGCGATATCTGGCCGAAACCGCAGAACTGAACTTTGTCTGCATCTGCCGGCTGTATGGAGTTCAACCGACCGTCCAGACGGTGGCTCTCTATGCTGACGGCAAGTTCGAGGATAATATATCTTATCACCTCAATAATACCCCCGTTGACAAGATTTCCGGACAGACCGTTTATTGCTTCTTCGAGAACATTTGCAAGGTGCTGCCCCACAATGAAGCGCTTCAGGATATCGTGGCGGAGAGTTGCATCGGCGCCACACTTTTTAGCCATTCAGGAAGCCCCATCGGTTTGATTGCCCTCGCAGGACGGAGTCCGCTGGCAGATCCGCAAAAGATGGAATCTTTGTTAAAGCTGGTGGCGATCCGTGCGGCCGCTGAACTGGAACGCACACAGTATGAAGAAGAGTTAACAACAGCAAAAGCTTTCATAGAGGCAGCCATAAATAGTTTGACTGATTCACTCTATATCGTAAGAATGGCTGATTTTACTGTCTTGGGAGCAAACAAGGCCTTCACCGATGTTATCGGACTTGACGCGAACGCGATCATTGGCAAACATTGTTACGAATTGACGCATCATCGATCAGTTCCCTGTGACTACCCTCATGATCCTTGCCCCCTTATGGAAACGCTAAAGACCGGGCAACCTTCAACAATGGAGCATCTTCACTTTGACAGCACTGGTGAAAAACATTTTTTTGAAGTATCGGCTTTCCCGATACGGGACAAACAAGGCAAGATAGAGCGGATAGTCCATTTGGACAGAGACGTTACCGAGCGCAAACAATTGGAAGAAGAGTTGCGGATACACACTGAAGCGCTGGAAAAATTAGTAGAGGAACGTACCACGGAACTGGCAATAAGGAACGGGAACCTTGAGGAAATGAATACTGCCCTGCATGTACTCCTGAAGAAACGGGAGGACGACAAGAGAATGGTAGAGGAGCTCATTGTCTCGAATATCAAGAGTCTGGTGTGTCCATATATAGAAAAAATGCAAACCAACGTCCACGATGCCAAGCAGCATCTGTTGCTTGGCATTATCGAAACCAATTTGAATGAACTATTATCCCCGCTGCTGCAAAATATACTGCAATTCAACTTGACCCCCCAAGAGGTTCATGTGGCGTCAATGGTTAAAGAGGGAAAGAGCACCAAAGAGATAGCGGAAGTATTGGGAGTGGAAACCAGCACCATTGATGCGCACCGGAACAGGATTAGAAAAAAGCTCGTTTTGAGCAGAAACATAAACCTGCAATCAAAATTGCAGTCACTTCTGTAATATGTAAATTTCCTCAATATTAATATATCATTGTTGCCATATTGTACGTTTCGCTTAAACCTGTTCTACTACAATCGAAAAATCTTGCGATAATGAAGAAAACAAGCGGCAAACTTCGGGCTCGGAGAGAACCGGTCTATGAATAGCCGGCAAGGTTACGAATTTTCAAGCGCAATCAAGATTGTTTTATTTCATTTCGTTATAAACGCTGCTGTTATTTGTGCTTTCGTTGGTAAGTATCATCCCTCAATATGTTGAGGTTCCGCCAAATATTGAGGCTAAGCGAATTATTGCAGACTTTTCCGCTGTTCGCACCTATGAATCTAACCAACTGTTATTAGATGATTAATCATATCTTCTGATTTTCCTATGGCCATTGGCAAACTATTTGCCTTACCTGTTCGTTGTGATGCGATCATCCTCCCAAAACGTGAGTTCTGATCACTGCTTCGGGCTTCTGTCTTCCACGGATATTTTGTTCATTCTTAAAAATAGTTTGCAACTGGGGGTAATATGAAAAAACTTTATTTAGCGCCAGTAATTCTTTCCGTCTTGTTCTCTGCCACAAACATATTTGCACAACCAGCTTCCATAACGTGGCCGCTTACCAAGTTAAAGAAAAGATGTAATATTAATAATAAGTTACTATCTTTGCTGGTCCTTTTTTTACTTACCTTTATGCTGGGAGGCACTGCGCACGCCGATTTCTGGGAGCCTGCCGGCCTTTGCGGCAGCAGCGTTTTCTGTTCCACCACCAACGGCGCCAACTGGAACTCAGCAAATTCCGGTATTACCCCTGCTTATAGTATTGTGGTTGTACCATGTTTTAAAAACCGTATCGCGTCAGGAGGTCATAATGCTTAAAATGAAAGTCGTCTCAAGTCTTACGTCTTACGTCTCACTGATCTTCTTCGCCATCTTCGCAACGGCCATACCCAGCCATGCTGCGCCGGGCTACATATCAACCGTTGCCGGAGACGGCACGGCTGCCTACTCCGGGGACAGCGGGCCTGCAACCTCTGCAAGTTTGAATTATCCCTCCGGTGTTGCCATTGATCCCAATGGCAACATCTATATCGCGGACACTACTAACTGTATCATCCGCAAAGTCACTCCGGGCGGCGTGATATCAACTGTTGCCGGAACTCCCAATGCGTGTGGAAACTTGGGAGACAATGGGCTTGCAACCTTGGCAACGCTGAATGGCCCTACGGGCGTGGCGGTTGATTCCAGCGGGAACATTTATATCGCGGATACGTTTAGCTACCGTATCCGCAAGGTGACCGTCAGTACAGGGGTAATAACGACTGTAGCCGGCGTCGGCACGGCTGGATTCCCCGCATATTCAGGGGAAAATGGTCCTGCAATTAATGCAACTTTAAGTCGAACCCAGGGTGTCACAGTTGACGCCGTCGGCAACATCTACTTCTCGGACTTTGATCACCATAGTATCCGCAAGGTGACCGCTAACACCGGCATAATAACAACCGTTGCCGGAACCGGCGTGGCTGGATACTCCGGAGACAATGGCCTTGCAACCTCTGCAATGTTGAATTATCCCTACGGCGTAGCGGTTGATTCCAGCGACAACATCTATATAGCGGACACGTCTAATCTCCGCATTCGCAAGGTGGACGCTAACACCGGCATAATAACAACCGTTGCCGGAACCGGCGTGGCTGGATACTCCGGAGACAACGGGCCTGCCACTTCCGCAACGTTGAAGACTTCCTGGGGTGTAGCGGTTGATTCCAGCGGCAACATCTATATAACGGACACTGATAACAGAAGCATTCGCAAGGTGGACGCATTAAGCGGCAACATAACCACCGTTGCCGGAACCGGCGTGGCTGGATTTTCCGGAGACGGAGGGTCTGCAACCTTGGCAATGTTGAAATACCCCTACGGTGTGGGAGTTGATTCCACCGGCAATATCTATATAGCAGACTCGCAGAACCACCGCATCCGCAAGGTGGAGGCAGCGGTCGCTCCGACAACCGGGACGATCACCATCGTGAAGGACGCGTCGCCGGATGACACGCAGCCTTTTTTCTTCACATTCGGGAACAGCGGCGGGTCGTTTGTCCTGGATGACGACGGCGATAACACGAACACCTACATGAACCACACAACCCTGGCGAGTCTGGCGCCCGGCTATTGGACTTTCACCGAAAATGACGTGACCGGATGGAACCTGACTGGGATCAGTTGCACCACACCTACCGGGGCGACGTTCGGGGCGGCGGTGGTGGACCTCGCCGGCCGTACCGTAACCGTAAACCTGGCCGGTGGTGATAACGTCACTTGCAAATTCACAAATACGGAGCAGCCCACCTCCTCCCCCGACTTGAGCGTCACCAAGACATGCGCGGTTAACGGGGTGCAAACGGTGCTCTGTACCGTCACCGTTACCAACAATGGCTCAGCGGAGTCAGTCAGCCCGATTACTTTGACGGACATTGCAACTGGGGCCCCGGCAGATGCCACATTTAATGGCGGCGGCGGCAGTTTGCCCATCAGTTGTACGCCGGGGGCAGGGCCTGTCCTGCCCATTAACTGCACGGCCAATGTTTCTCTGTTGCCCACCGAGTCCCAGAACGCCTTCTTCTCTTTCACGCTGCCGCAGGGCGGCACCTTCACGAACTGTGCGACGGTATCGCAAGGAGACGTTGCTACGCCGTCCGAGACCGATACTACAAACAATACGAATATCTGCACGACGATTACCGTGCCGCCCCCGGCGACGACGCCCGGCGCCATCATCATCGTGAAGAATGCATCGCCGCAGGGAACCAAGATATTCCACTTCGACGGCGGTTCGTTGGGCACATGGGACCTCAGCGACGACCCGTTGCAACCCCTGCTCAAGAGCAAGACCTTCACAGTTAATCCCGGCGCCTATGCGGTGAGTGAGACCGGGTTAACGGGCGGCTGGAGCCAGACATCGGCCACCTGTAGCAACGGCAGCCCGGTGAGCGCCATACAGGTCGGTCCCGGCGACGTTGTCACCTGCACCTTCACCAACACGCAGCCGGATCAGGGCACCCTCGTCATTGTCAAAAACGCATCGCCGCAGAGCTCCCAAGTCTTCAATTTCACCGTCTCCAAGGTCAATGTGATGCTGGGAACGAGTGTTGAGCTGGGCACCATCCCCCTCACCGACGATGGGGCCAACCCCTCCAGTAACAGCTTTAGCTTCTCATCGAGCTACAATAACTTCGCGGTGAGCGAGACCGTGCCGAGCGGCTGGACGCAGACCTCCGCCACCTGCGATAACGGAAGCCCGGTTGACAATATCGTTGTCAACTGGGGTGATTACGTCACTTGCACCTTCACCAATGTTCCGCAGCCGACGACTGCCGGCCCAGACCTGAGCGTCACCAAGACGTGCGTGGCCAGCGGGACGCAATCGGTGCTCTGTACCGTCACCGTTACCAACAATGGCTCAGCGCCTTCAGTCAGCCCGATCACTTTGACGGACATCGTAACCGGGGCGCCATCAGATGCCACATACATTGGCGCCGGCGGCAGCTTGCCCATCAGTTGTTCGCCGGGAGCAGGGCCCGTCCTGCCCATTACCTGCACTGCCAATGTGTCTCTGCTGCCCACCGAATCTCAGAACGCCATTTTCGCCTTTACGCTGCCGCAGGGCGGCACGTTCACGAACTGTGCGACGGTAGTGCAAGGGGACGCTGCGACACCGTCCGAGACCGACACTGCCAACAATACCAACATCTGCACGACGATTACCGTGCTCCCCCCGGCGCAGACGACGGGCCCTTTTTGCACGGATTTTGAAGATGGTTCCGCCAGCACCTGGCAGGTTAATAATACGCTTGCTACAGTATTGTCAGATGGAAATAATCACTTTATACAAACGACGGACCAAGCTGGCGCATCGTCTTTTTTCAATGCCAGCAGCCCTTTAACCGGCGACTGGGCAGCTCTTTTGGTAAATAGCTGCGGATCATTATGCTTTGATGTTAATTATTTGTACGCTGGAGATCCTTATAACGGAACAAATCCACCGCAAACGATGACTCCGTCTATTTCAATTGTAGGAGCTAACGGTTTTGCAGCCAGTTTCATAACGACTGCTCCCATTTCAGCAGGTTCCGGTTGGCATTCCTATTGCGCCCCGCTCGCCAGCCTTAATTCAGGCGATCCGTTCCCTTCTAATGGAGATGGCCATTGGGTTATGGCGCCTGGCGCTACTTATACTGATTGGAATGATCTTCTGAACAACGTAATTAGAGTTCAGTTGCCGGTAGATCCAACGAGCTACCAACATGAAAGATTTGGGTATGATAATATTTGTATAAAAGATTCAGGAATTTGTGTTCAGCCTCTGCCAACGGCCACTCTCACCATTGTGAAGGATGCCGTTCCCAACGACGCTCAGGACTTCGCCTTTTACGCTTTTGGCCCGAATAGCGGTAGCATCATGCCCTTCCAACTGGATGACGACGCAGGGGCGGCAAGTGAAAATACCACACTCTCCAGCAGCAAGACCTTTCCCAATCTCGCGCCCGGGGGCTACAGCGTCATGGAAAACTTCGATAACCCCGTCCCCGTGACCGGCTGGGACTTGACCGGCATCATCTGTACCTCCTCCACCGGAACGCCGGTGGGGACGGTGGATCTGATTAGCCATGCGTTCACAGTGGATCTGGCGGCAGGGGATAACGTCACCTGCACCTTCACCAATGTCCCGCAGCCGCCGCCTGACAGCGCAGACCTAATCGTCACGAAGACGTGTGCGCTTGACCCGACTAATGGACCGCAAGCAGTTTACTGTGCAGTGACCGTGCATAACAATGGTCCCTTGACATCAGGCAGTCCCATTACCGTGACGGATATCCCTTTTTCTCCGCCTCCGGGAACCGTGTTCACCAGCTCCAGCGGCAGTTTTAGTTGTACGCAAGCCGCAGGGCCAGTCCCCGCATCCATGGTATGCACCTACAACGGCTCTATCGGCAACGGCCAGGATGGCACTACTTACTTCTATTTCAATGTGCCTCAGGGTGGCGAGTTCGCCAACTGCGCGAGCGCCTCGCAAGATGGCAGCGTGGTTGATCCCAACCCTGCCAACAATACCAATATATGCGCGAGGGTTACCGTGCCGCCTCCGACGACGGGTTCCATTTGTGGCATTAAATTTAATGATTTGGACGGTAACGGCGTACAGAATCTGCCGGACGAGACGGGATTGCCGAACTGGACAATCAGTCTGGGCATCTCAGGCATTCCGGATGTGATCACTGACGCAAACGGCAACTATTGTTTCAACGGTTTGCCACCCGGAACGTACACTGTTTCAGAGACACTGCCAAGCGGCAGCTTATGGCAGCAAACCTTCCCGGCTAATTCGGGAACCCATTCGGTAAAGCTGGGAGCGGGACTGACCATCACCGGTCAAGACTTTGGAAACAGGTTAATCCCCAGACTCGGTTCCATTTGCGGCATCAAATTTAACGACTTGGACGGTAACGGCGTACAGAATCTGCCGGGCGATGTGGGGTTGCCGAACTGGACGATCAGCCTGGGCATCTCAGGGATTCCGGATGTTGCGACTGACGCAGGCGGCAAGTATTGTTTTAAGGACGTGCCTGCCGGGACATACACGGTTTCAGAGATATTGCCAAGTGGAAGCGGATGGCAGCAAACGTTCCCGGTTAATCCGGGCACTCACTCGGTAACGCTCGCCGCGGGTGTGAACATTACGGGTATCAACTTCGGGAACCAGTTTTTTATCACCCCGAAGCTCGGCTCCATTTGCGGCAAGAAATTTAATGACTTGGATGGGGACGGCCTGCAAGATCCGGGTGAGGAGGTCCTGCCGAACTGGACAATCAGTTTGGGCGAGTTGGCCCCGGATGTTCTGACTGGCGCCGACGGCGAGTATTGCTTCAATAGCTTGCCTGCCGGGACATACATGGTTTCAGAGGGAGGCAAGCCCGGATGGAAACAGACGTTCCCCGGTTCTTCGTCCCCATTTTCGCCGGTTGTCCACTTGGTAACGCTTGCCGCGGGACAGAACATCGCCGGCAAAGACTTCGGAAACAGGCGAGTCAATGCGGATTGCAGTTATTTGTGCAATGGCGACTTCGAAGAACGGCAGATTTCCTTCTCCCAGGATTATCTTAAGCAGTCACTTGTATCCTGTTGGCAAACAACGGAGCCAAAAGGTGAGATAGAAGTCTGGCAAAGCGGCAACGGTTACGTAACTTCAGCTCAGGGCAATCAGTTTGTTGAAGTAAATGCCCATACGACCGGCACATTATATCAAAATTTTTATTCCGGCGCCGCCGGACCGGTTGTTATTTCCTTTGAGCACCGGGGGCGGGATGGGTATTTTAATGAAATGAGCGTAGAGATTGGGCCGGTTGGCGGGCCCTATGCTCCTTTAGGAACATTCGTGGCCCCTGTTACAGAGTGGACAACGCATGCGATCCCCTACGTTCTTGACCCCGGGGTAATTTATCAGTTACGGTTTATTTCTTCTCCCCCTCCCACAGGCACGCTATTTGATCCGGCAGGCGGCAATCTGCTTGATGCAGTGAATGTAACGTGCCCATCATCCATTTGTGGAATAAAATTTAACGACTTAAACGGTAACGGCATGCAAGATCCGGGTGAGCCGGGACTGCCGAGATGGCAGATCAGCTTGGGCATCACGGGGATTCCGGATGTGACCACCGACGCAGAGGGCAAGTATTGCTTCAATGACTTGCCGACAGGGACGTACAATGTTTCCGAAACACCGCAAGCGTCTTGGCACCAAACGTTCCCAGGTTCTCGAGCTCACACGGTAGCGCTTGCCGCGGGAGTGAACATTGCCGGTATCAACTTTGGGAACATGGTCGCTAATTACTGTAATCCTGTTGATTTGGCCAACAATGGCGACTTTGAAGAAATTCTCAACGAACAGGCCCCGACAACGTATGTGCAAACCAGCCAGAATAACGTTCCTTCCTGGCAAACAACAGCATCCGACGGCCGCATTGAAATCTGGCATGACGGTTACAATTCAATCCCTGCATATTCAGGAACCTATTTTGCTGAAGTGAACGCAACGGAAGTCGGCACACTTTCGCATACTTTTTCCGTTGCGGCCGCAAATCAACAGGTCACTGTTTCCTTTGCCCACCGGGGGCGATATGCCGGCGATGATGTAATGGCAGTATCGATTGTTCCTCCTTCAGGAAGCGGCCTGCCAACAATTTCTCTGGGAACCTACACGGACAATAATACCGCCTGGAGATATTATTCAGTGCCTTATACGATCCCCACTCCCGGAGTTTATACATTACGATTTGCGTCCATTTCTTCAAATAATGGGAACGGCCCTAGTGATGGCGGGAATTTCCTGGATGCAGTGAGTGTAACAGATTGTCCACCCTCCATCAGCGGTATCAAGTTTAATGACGCAAACGGGAATGGCCAGCAGGATCCCGGTGAATTGGGGATTCCCAATTGGCACTTCAGCGTGGGTTTACCAGGCATTCCGGATGTTACCACGGGCGCAGACGGCATGTATGGTTTTTATGACCTGCCGGCCGGGACCTACACTGTTTCAGAAGTACTCCATGCGCCCTGGCAGCAAACGTCCCCCAGTTCTCCGGGAACCCAAACGGTAACGCTCGCAACGGGTCAGATCCTCTCCGATCTCAACTTTGGAAACAGAGTGAAGCCAGGCGCCTGCACCGGTTTCTGCAATGGAGACTTTGAAAATGCGCAGGTTCTCAGTCCGGGAAGCGCAGGAAGCATGGGACGGTTTGAGCAGTCCCTCATCTCATGCTGGCAGACAACAATAGCAGACGGAAAGATAGACGTCTGGCATGGGGGAACCGGCGTTAATATGAGACCGGGATTTTCGGGCAATCAGTTCGTTGAACTACCGGGAGGCAATGCGCCAACCAATTATTTGTATCAGGATTTTTATTCCGGCGTCGGCGGACCGGTGATTATTTCCTTTGCGCACATGCAGGGTCCGTTTTCTTCTTTTGGAACAACATTTACCAATGTATTTATTGGACCAATCAACGACGATGGAACCACTATCCATTACACAACCCCCGACGGGAGCCCTGTTTCCCTGGGGATGTTCCCCGCCAATGCTTTTCCTTACTGGACAACGCATACGACGGCCCAAACTACACTTCAGGTTAATCAGAAGTATCGGTTAACCTTTTCTTCCCCATATTTGAGGGGGAATTTTATTGATAAGATTAGGGTACTTTGTTCATCATGTTTAGGCGATGTTGATGGCAACGGCAAGGTGGACATAAGGGATGCTATTCTCACACTGAAGATTCTATCCAATATGTCGCCCGCGGGGATCAGCCCGGATTTAGACGCTGTCGATGTGGACGGGGATGGCAAAATAGGCATTCAGGAAACCCTCTACATATTCCAGAAGGTGGGCGGTGATCTGAGATAAGTTATTATAAGCATTGGAGTAATAGCCACCATGGAGGTCAAGACCGTCATTACCGTTTCGCGCAAGCGAATCGAAGCCAGGATGGGCAAGATCGAGAGAATAAGGTGCTTACCCTTGTGCAAATATTTTACAGAACGGTCTTGATCGTTTTCCCGGTACGGTGGGGAAGGCTCAGGGCGCCGTAAAGATGGATATATAATTTTTTGCTTTGACAATGGGGAGATGGAGCTTATGGCTAACTCCCCATTGTCATTCAGGTCAGGATGAGTGTTCATTTGCTCTTACGGTCGAGGCGCTTTTTGCAGTATCCTGTAATATTGCACCCTTGTATTTGTTTATCAATGCCAAATTCAATTATTTTATTCTCTCAATCAGTGTGATATGAATCGTCAGCCATAGGAGGCAATTGCAAAACCACTTGTCATTCCCGAATGTCTCTATCGGGAATATGGTTTTTCAAGCAGTTAGAACCAGATTCCCGCTCAGAATCGTTGCGGGAATGACAAGAATGGGGAGTTTTGCAATTACCTCAGAGGAGAATTTATTAAAGAGAGGCTACGGTAAAAAATGGCGACCAATTCACATAGACTTAGAGAGGCTTTTGGTGCAATCTTTCGCTGTCGGTCGCTAAAAACAAGGCTGCTT
>JALNYO010000037.1 GCA_023229765.1 Syntrophales bacterium
GTTTATGATACCGTACGAGTTATGAACAAAGCAGTGGGAGGAGGATCTACTCTACAAATCATGCTCTCTGGCATCAGGTGAAACACAGATTCTCTCCTCCCATTTTACCCCGGCGTCCCAGGGTAGTTTACAACATTCTTGGCCCCATGAGAACACAAGGTGGAGACAACAAAAAATGCATGTCTTTTTGGTTAAGCAGTTCGGGTTGAAAGCTGCTATAAAAAATCATCGTCCTCCCTCGTTGACTACAATAGTCGTCAAATACTTGATATGTTTGATATCGCCGATGAGTAAATGGTAGAGAATAAGATCAACCGGTTGAAACGAAAAAATTTCGTATGCAGTAACAGGACACAATGACCGGCCCCCCTAAATAAAAAAGGTTGATTTCCAATCGGGATCAATGTAATTATCCCCAATCGACATTAATTCTTATTGGGGTTAAATATTATGCTTGATTATATCTATCGCCCTGAAGACCAGTCCATTTTCACGGGTCGTGAGAATGAAATCAGCCAAATTGAGCGGCATTTACTGGGGGAGCGGCCGGCCGACCTGCATCTCTCCGGCCTGCGACGCATCGGGAAATCGATGCTGATTAAGGAGTTTATCTGCCGCCATAGCGCCGACCCCGATGTTCTTTCGGTATACATCAACATGGAGGAACTGTCGGAAGCACCGGAGGATTTTGCCGTCAAGTTTATCGGCTGGCAATTCTATTGGCTGTATGGCAAAGGTGAGACCTTGCCCCTCCCCTACCTCCATCTCCCTTCCCTGATCTTCCAGGTGCCGGATCAAGCATTACGGGAGGCACTACAACCGGTTTTACATGAACTGGAACGGTCGCGGCCCGACCGCCAGCGCCTATTGCAAGAGGCTTTTGCCTTTCCATCCCTCCTGGCTCAGTTCAGCGGGCGACGGGTGCTCCTGTTTCTCGACGAATTTCAGGAGATCGCCAGTCTTACCAAATTCAGCCAGGCCAAGAACATTCTCAGCCTATTACGGGGAGCCAAGGACCGCGCCGCCAATGTCGTCTGGTGCATTTGCGGCTCCATCATCTCGGAAATGGAGGCGATCACCCGTGAGAGCCAGAGCCCGCTGTTCGGACAGTTCACCCATCTTCCTCTCTACCCATATACTCGCAGCGAATCGGATGCGTTGATTCGCAAGTTCATCCCCAAAATGGACAATCGGCTCGCCGGCCTGCTCCATCACTTCAGCGCCGGCAATCCTTTTTATCTCGTTCAACTACTGCGCCGCCTGAACCTCTTTGCCGGACGGGGAGAATTGCTGACAGAAAACCTTGTCAAACGTGCATTCGTGGCCGAGACCCTCTCCCCCGGCGGGTTGATCCACGCCTATTGCACCTACCTGTACAACATCTCTTTGCAGCGGGCCAAAGGGTATGGCGTCTTGAGGTCTATTCTCGACCTGATCGCCGCCAATGACGATGCCATGACCCAGTCGGCGCTGGCCCGGCGGCTGCGGATGACCCAGGGGGCGGTGCGTACCAACCTGAAAGAGCTGGAGCGGATTGGCCTTCTGCACGAGCGGGATCGGCGCTACTATTACACAGACGCCATCCTCCGCTATTGGGTCGCCTATGTTCAGCATGGCATTGAAGCGCCCGAGTTTCCCGGTGAACGTGATCTGATGGCGATTATGAGCGAACTGGACAGAAAATATCAGCAAAAGGTGCAATATCCTTGACACGCAGGAGCAACGCCTTTATAGACGTCCTCCGGGAAAACAAATTTCCAGTACTGGCTCACTATCATTTCCGGCAAAGGAAGGAATCTCCGTGGCTCAAGAAAAGACCGATCTGATCCGGCAGTACCTGTCGAAAGTGAGAACGGCCAACAAGGAACTGACAAAGAAAGAGGCTTTCAAGGATCTCTTGAACCGCCTTTACGGCGCCGACCGGGAAATACTTGACGTGATCGATCGCATGTCCCTTGGCGCCGAGGCCGCCGTGGTCAACATTCCCCGTAAAGACGGCCTGCACCGGGGCAGCGCCGACACGCTCTTCAACCGGATCATCATCGAATTCGAAAACGATCTAAAATTCTCCCTGAAGCATGCCAAGGAGCAGTTGGCAGGCTACCTTCTGGGCCAATTCAAATCGGGAGAAGGGTATCATTTCACCCTGATTGCCTCAGACCTGATCACCTGGCGGGTTTTTGCGCCCGATATAGCCTGCTTGGATCGCCTGGATACGCTCAGGGAAGACGAACTTATATTGAATGAAATCGAAAGCGCCGCCATCACCCTTTCGGACGATAACGCCGAGGATTTTTATTACTGGATTGACCGTTTTCTTTTTCAGGAGGAAAAGCAAAAGGCCACCCTCAAGCGGATCGAGGAGGCCTTCGGCTATCAGAGCGCCGTTTTCATCGAGTGCTATCGGATATTCACCGCCTGGTTCCGGGAAGCCAAACGATATGGCGAAGTTCAGGTCGCCTTCGAGCAGTGGCGAAAGTTTCTCAGCGTCGCCTATGGGTCCTTCGACGCCCGGGAAACGATCTTTCTCATCCACACCTATCTGAGCATCTTCGCCAAGATGCTGGCCTACGCCTTCGTTTCCAACGACGAGTACTTGAGCGACCAGGAAATCAAGGGGATTCTCGACGGCAGTATCTTTCAGAAACGCAACATCGCCAATTTCGTCGATGATGACTTCTTTCACTGGGTCACCGGGGACCAAAGCTTCCGGAATCTTCGGAAGGCCTTTCGCCTCATCGCCCAGGAGATCTCCCTGTTCGATTTTACTGCTGTGGACGAGGACGTACTGAAAGGCGTCTACCAGGAGTTAATCGATCTCGACACCCGCCGCGCCCTGGGGGAGTATTACACCCCCGATTGGCTCTGCGAGCGGATCGTCGGGGAGTTCACATTCGCTCCCGACAGCGCCATTCTGGATCCCGCCTGCGGCAGCGGCTCTTTCTTGCGGGCGACCATCCGGCGGATCAGGGAATTGTATCCCGACAGATCTGTCGAAGACGTCAATGACATGGTCTATGGCATCGACATCCATCCCCTGTCGGTCCAGATCGCCAAGACGACCCTCCTTTTAGCCTTGGGGAAAGGCGTCATCGCCGCGAAAAGGCCGATTCATCTGAACATTATCCTCGCCAATACCCTTTTGGCCCCCGAAGGCGTGGAGGATCTCTTTGGAAATGAGTTTACCCTGCCCATCGACACGGAAAAGTACGTTTTGAATACGAAGGTCTTCGAGAATGTCCACCTGTTCGACAACGCCTTGGATACCTGCGAAGAACTCTCCGCCTGGGGTCTGCATCAACTGAAGATGACCAAAAAAGATTTCGTGACCGTCCTGGACCGTCGGGTGGCCGGAGGCGTGAGCCGCCAGCAGGCGGACAGTTTCTACGAGATATATCTCGGGTTGAAGACGGCCAAGGAACGGGGACGGGACAGCATCTGGAAGTTCATCATCCAGAACAACTACAAGCCCTATTTTCTTTCCGGAAAGTTCGATTTCATCATCGGCAATCCGCCCTGGTTTACCTACAGTTCCATTAAAAACGAAGAATACCAGAACATTCTGAACGACCTGGCCGAACGGTACGACGTGAAACCCGAAAAGGCGGCCAACTTTCCCCATCTGGAGATCGCCGCCATATTCCTGGCCCACTGCGGCGCGTATTTCCTGAAAGAAAATGGGCAACTGGCCTTTGTCCTGCCGCGAAGCTTCTTTAGCGCCGATCACCATGACAATACCCGCAGCGGCCGGGCGTTGGGTTATAAAATCGCTCGCATCTGGGATTTGCAGGACGTCTCGCCCCTGTTCCGGGTTCCCGCCTGCGTCCTCTTTGCCGATAAGGCCGAAGGGAAAAAGAAGCGTAACCTTCCGGCGGCCGGCGTTCCGGGTATCGTTATGCACGGCAACCTGCCCACCCATAACTGCAATCTCCAGGCGGCAACGCCGCGGCTCCACGAAACGCCTGTTGTCTGGCATTATGCGAAACAGGGGCGGGCATCGGCCTTCTCGACGCGGAAGTCGAAGCCTGCGACCGCCGAAAATCCCTACAAGAGCCGGTTCCGGCAGGGCGCCACCATCGTTCCCCGGGCGTTCTTCTTTGTCGAGCTGGATCAGGAGGCGCCTCCCGATTTTGCCGACCGACTGATTTCCGTCAAAACGGCCGAATCCATCCAGGCCGACGCCAAGGCGCCGTGGAAGGGGATCAAGTGGAGCGGGAAGATCGAAAGTCGGTTTCTCTTTCGGACGGCCATTGCCCGGAGCATCCTGCCTTTTGCCCTCCATGATCCCTCACTGGTGGCGCTGCCCATAACCGCTGACCCCGATTCCCAGGGGGAAAAAAGAATCCTGCTCTACGGCCCCGACGAGCTCCTCCGCGAAGGGTGGACAAACGCGGCCCGCTGGTTCAGAAACGCCGAAAATATCTGGAAAATCGCACGCACGGAAAAGAATCAAGTTATCAGCAGTGTAAATTACCTGAACTGGCAGAATAAATTGACAGAGCAGGCCTTGGATGCCCCATGGCTCGTTCTCTACAGTGCCTCCGCCAAGGACGCCAATGCCGTGGCGCTGGGGCGCGATAGTCTCGACCTGGATTTCTTCATCGATCACACGACCTATTGGCTCGCCTCCCACGACCCCGAAGAGGTGTTCTATCTGGCGGCCATCCTCAATTCCGCCATTCCCAACGCCCTGATGAAGGATTTCCAGTCCAAGGGCCTGTTCGGGGAGAGGCATGTCCATAAGAAGATCCTCGATGTCTTTTTCCCCCAATTTGACCGGAACAACGCCGCTCACGCGTCCCTGGCCACCCTCGGCCGGGCGGCTCACGAAAAGACCGCCCGGTATCTAACGGAAAACCCGCCGCAGCCATTTCTCGCGGCCCTTCCTCTGGGGCGCCTCCGACTGGACATCAAACGCTATCTGGTCCTGGAAATGACTGAAATTGATAAGATAGTGCGGAAGATCATCACCGGCGCCTGATCGGCGACATCCATGCGAAAGGGATTATCGACCACATAAAAACCAGGATAAACTTTATAGTTTTCAGGAGGCGGGGCTAATCCATATTGTCTGTACGTCATCAAAGAGTTACAGGCTGTAATATAATCGAAGCCCTCGTTTAATAAATGCATTTTCATGAGTGAATGATCCGGAATATGTGGAGAATCGTTCCCATTGGATTAAGTGAAACGTAATCAGATCAATATCGGGAGTACGGAACTATGAAACATAAAATGACCGGGGTGATTCTCGCGGGGGGAAAAAGCAGCCGCATGGGGACGAACAAGGCGTTTTTGAAGATTGCAGAAGAGAGACTAATTGACAGAAATATCCGTCTCTTAAGGAATATTTTTAAGGACGTGCTTATTGTCGTCTCAAATCCGCAGGAATATCTGCTGAAGGAGGCGACGATCGTTACCGATATCTTCCCGGAAAAGGGGGCGCTGGGCGGCATTTATACCGGACTTTTTTTCGCTCCGGATAAATACGCCTTCGTCATGGCCTGTGACATGCCCTTTTTAAATCTTAGTTTTGTTGAATACATGGCAGAAAAGGCGAAAGGCTACGATATTGTTGTTCCTTCTCCTCCGGATGGCCTGCAGCCGCTTTGCGCCATTTACTCCCGGGTTTGCCTGCCGGCGATAAAGAATCTCCTCGATAAAAACCGGTTGCAGATAAGGGGATTCTATCCCGGCCACAAGGTTTTGGAAATCCCCGCCCAGGCGCTCAGCTCGTTCAACCCGACGGGAAAAATGTTCGCCAACCTCAACACCCCTGAAGACTTCGCTTCATTTGCGAAATCCGAATTGCCTGAGGCAGGCTAAATTTCGGAACAGCTTCAACTATCGATGGTCACTTCATCCTTCTTATCTTTGTAATCCTTCATTACGTTCTCCCAGCCCTTGATACAGCCGTAGATAACAAAACCGATCGTGGCAACCACAATACCGAGGCCGAAAAACAGCAGGGTATTTGCGGGAATAGTAAACATCTGCGTCATCGCATATTCTCCTTCCAATTGATTTCAGGCCCGCTCAGCGATAAGGCCTCACAGGTCTTTATATTCGAACCATCTTCAGCAGGGGGTTCCTTTTCCGTATCCCCGCTATAATCTCATCCAGCTCCTTGTTTCTTCCGTGGCAGAATAGATAACCGCTCTCCTTGGGCAACTTGAGCTTGAGAAAACCGAATCCTCCGGAAAACCGGGATCCCTCTATTTCGCGGACATTCTTCGCCGGAAGCTCCAGACGCCGCCTTAAACTTTTCAAAACCACTTGCCCCTCGCAATCAAGGGAGATATGGTAAAACAGACCCAGGGACCAGAACCAGGTGAACAGATAGAAAAAGGCGATCATGAACGCGTAGAGCTTGTCTCCCATGAATTCACCGTGCTGGAACTTCTGGTAAATCAGCGGCACAGTCGCGACGGTCCAAACCAGCAACACTCCGTAGAAAACAGCCATAAAAAGCACAGGGGCTTGAAAAACAGTCTTTTGTTCCATCCTTCTATCCAATGACAACCCCATTCTTATTTTGAATCAGGGGTTCAGCGGCAGGGGAAAAACCCGTCGCCGAACCCCTCGCTATCTGCAAAACGACTTGCGCCCACTGCGCGCCGCTCAGTTCCCCATAAGAACCTTGGGCACCCAGAGGATGATTTGCGGAAACGCCATGCACAGAACCATGCCAACAAACTGCAGGCCCAAAAACGGGAAGGCCGATTTCCAGACGTCCACAGTGGAGACCTCTGGCGGCGCGACGCTCTTGAGATAGAAAAGCGACATGCCGAAAGGCGGCGTTAAAAAGGACATCTGGAGGTTCACGGCAAAGAGCACCCCGAACCAGATCGGATCGAACCCGAGCTGGCGGATGATCGGGCCAAAGAGGGGAATTGTGAGCATGATGATCCCAACCCAGTCAATGAAACAGCCCAGGAAGATCAGAATGCCCATCATGATCCAGAGGATCGTCCATCTCCCCAGACCGGAACCGATAAGCATGGAGTTCACAAATTCCCCGCCGCCCACCATGATGTAAAGCGCGATGAAAACGTTTGCCCCGAACATGGTCCACATGACCATGCCGGTGGCCTTGATTGTGTTCGTTGCCGCTTGCACAAGATCGCTCCAGGGCATTCTGCCCTTAACCTTGGCAATGATCCAGGCCCCCAGGCAGCCGACCCCCGCCGCTTCCGTCGGGGCCGCAATCCCCATGACGATCGTCCCGAGGACGAGGAAGATCAGGATCGCGGCGGGAATGATCGGGAGCGCCACCTTAAACAGGCCGGCCCAGTCCAGCCGCTCCTCCTTCGGGACGGGGGGACCGAGTTTGGGGTTGATATAGCAACGGATCGTGATGTAGATCATGTAAAGCCCCGCCAGCATGAATCCCGGCAGGAAGGCCCCGGCATAGAGCTGGCCGATGGAGGAGTTATCCACCATGCCATAGACGATCAGCATGACGCTCGGGGGAATTAAAATCCCCAGCGTGCCGCCGGCCAGAATGCCTCCCAGCGCCAGCCCCTTGTCGTACTTGCGGTTCAGCATCTGCGGCAAGGCGATCAGCCCCATCGTCACTTCCGTTGCTCCGACCACGCCGGCCATGGCCGCCATCATCGTGCAGGCGGCGACCGTCGCCGTGGCAACGCCGCCCTTGAGCCAGCCCAGCCAGTGGTAAACCATCATATAAATGTCCTCGATGACCCCACTCCGTTCAAGGATATTCGCCATCAGGATAAAAAGCGGAATAGCGTCCAGCAGATAGTTGGTCATCAGGCCGAAAATCCGCGTCGGAACGATATTGACCGCAGACGGACCCTGGAAGATCGCCGTAAAAAGAATGCCCACAAACCCGGTGGCAAAGGCTACCGGCAGACCCATAAACATTACAAAAACCATGCTGCCGAAAAGGAGGATGGTTATCCATTCAATGCTCATTTAAATTCCCTCCCTGTAAAGGCCATGTGGGCGTCCCGGATGGTCCAGACGATACCCTGCAAAAGCAGCAGCACCCCGCCGAAAGGCATCAAGAATTTGACGGGATAGAGGGGAGGCGCCCAGTCGGTGAAGGAATTCTCGCCGATGATCTCGATGCCGAACAACGTGTTTCCCGCGCTCATCATCTGGGAACTCCAGTAAAAGTTCCAGGAGGTCCAGATATAGACCAGAACAAAACAATAGAAAAAAACGCTGGTGATCAGATCCAGGATGGCCTTGGTTCGGGGGGTCCGGGTCGCATAGAACACATCCACCCGCACATGGGCCCGCCAGAAGTGGGCGACGCCCACCACCATGACGTAGTACATCGCGAACAGGCTAAACATGGTTTCATGCCCCCAGTTCGTCGGCATGCCGAAGACGTAGCGCATGATCACCTCGAAGGAGATCACGACCACACAGAGCAGCGATACATAGGCCATCATCTTGCCAACGAAGAAGTTGGTCTTCTCGACGGCCATCATAAAGGTCCTCAATTTGTCCATAAATCAACCTTTCCCTGTTTCTTTTCCGGTCCCGCCGCCGGAGCGCCTTCCGCACGGGAAACCCAACGCGAGACCGCTTTGAAAAATACCACCTAATGTCACCCCGGCGGAAGCCGGGGTCCAGAAGGCATTAAAAAGACTGGATACCGTCTTTCGACGGTATGACGCTTTTCCGAATTTCAGGAGTAATTCAAAGGTCTCAACGCAGGCAGCCCCCGGAAAACCGTTCATAAAAAATGAGGGAGGGGGAAATCTTCCCCTCCCTCTCCCAAGACGGAAATCAGATAACCAGTTTCTTGCCCTTGCTGTCAACCATATCCTTTTCGTTGTAGTACGCGATCTTCTCGGACTTCATGTACTCCCACTGGGACTTGAAGGCCTTCATCGCCAGCGGATCCTTTTTGGCCCACTTCACCCACAGTTCGGGGGCAAACTTTTTGAATTTTTCGATATCGCTTTCCTTCAGATGGATGACTTCGACACCCTTGGCCTTGTACTTGGGAATCGCCTCGAGGTCGGCCTTCTGGATCGCCGTGTAGTGATCCCAGGAGTGCCACTTCACCGCCATCTCCAGCAGCTCCTGGAGGTGCTTGGGGATCTTCTTCCAGGAGTTCATGTTGATGTTGATGCTCATTAAGTCAACGGGCTGGTGGAGGCACGGCGTCGAGGGGGGGCCCATGATGATGTACTTGGCGATTTCGGCAAACCCGAGGTTGTAGTTGATCGCCCAGCCGACGAAGTCGGAGGCGTCGATAACTCCCTTTTCCAGTGCGGGATAGACCTCGCCGCCCGGGAGCAGTACCGTGGAGACGCCGGCCGCCCGGTAAATGTCGGCGATGATCCCACCCGGATACCGGATTTTCTTCCCTTTAAAATCTTCAAAAGAACGGATCGGCACCTTGGAGTGGATCAGGTTGTCGTCATGCTGGATCGGCCCGATGTAATGCATGTTATGGGCGCCGTAGGCCTGACGGGCGATTTCCCTGCCTCCCAGAGCATCGTACCAGGTATCCCACTGGTCGGGACGATCCAGGGCGAAGGGGTAGGAGGAGAGGAAGGTGGCCACCGGGATCTTGCCGGGCCAGTAAACGTCGAAGCAGTGCATCGAGTCGAACACACCGGATTTAACCGCATCGAACATCTCGAAGGTTCCGACGAGGGCGCCAGCGGGCAGACATTCGATCAGCAGCTTGCCCTCCGTAACCGCGGCAACCTTCTTGCCGAAATCCTGAAATTTCACGTACCCCACGGTGCCCGCATCCCATGCTGTCTGCATCTTCAGTTTTATCGGCGCCGCAGCGGAAAGACGCATTACGCCCGGAAATCCCATAACGCCTGCAGCGCCTCCGGCCACAACGGCCGCCGTCTTCAAAAAGTTACGACGAGATTCCTTACCCGCGCCCTTTGCCTGTTCCGCTTTCTTCTCTTTTTTGACTTCGCTCATAATTCTCCTCCTTCTTTTGTTATGCTGCAATTCCCTTCCGGGATGAAACCCGGAACTCCCTGTACATCACTGCATTTTGAAGTTTAAAAGTAGGTTAACCGTTCGTTCCGCGTTCCGCTTACTACTATCAGTCACGAGCTACGTCAAGCCTTCGATTGACCGGACGTTAAAAATAAATGACCTCATTTAAAAATCATTGCAGAGCCTTCTGCAAGAGCTGCACCGTATGGACCACCTTGATCGCCGGATCGAGATGGTTGGAAATGGTCAGGCTGCACCCCGGACAGCCGGTCGCGCAAAACTGCGCCTTGGTCGCCTCGATGTTGTCCGTCTTGCGCTTCGTGATCTTCGCCGAAATCTCCGGATAGTCGATCTGAAAAGAGCCGCCTCCGCCACAACAGTCAATCGCGCCGTTCATTTCCACGAATTCCACGCCCGGGATCGACTTCAGCAGATTCCGCGGCTGCGCAATCACCTTCTGTCCTTTCGCCAGATGGCAGGGATCGTGATAGGTAACCCTGATCTTCTCGCCGGCCGGCTTCATCGCCGGGAGCCATTCCTTGTGGGAATCGATGAACAAGCTGACGTCCTGAACCTTTGCCGAAAGCAGCGCTGCGGCCTTCAGCTCCTGGTCAGTCACGTCCTCGCCCAGATCCTGCAGCTCCTTCAAAATAGGATAGTACTCGTTTTTCAGCGATGCGCTGCAGGTAGCGCAGTCGATGATGACCGCATCGACATCCTCCCGCGCGAAGAGGCGCAGATTTTCCCGGATTACCTCGATTGAGGCCTTCCGCTCTCCCGAAAAGAATACCGGCAGTCCACAGCACCCCTGGTCGCTCGGGATGATCACCTCTACGCCCATCTTGCTAAGGACATCGACCACCGCCAGGCCGACGTCGCCGTAGAGGTATTTGGTGGCGCAGCCGTGGAAATAAAGCACCCGGGCATTGGTCTTCCCCTGCTTGGACTGAACCACCTCCGGGACCATCTCGTTGAAGGGCTTTTCGTTCAGTTGCGGAACCCGCTCGACGGAAAGGGCGCCGGCGCTTAGCTTCGACTCAATCCATGCTCCCCCGAAATTGCGCCGCGCCCACTCCCCGAATGTAACAGAGGCCGACATTAACCAGCGGCTGGAAAGAACCCTGAACATGGACCGTTTGCGCCAGTCGGCGCCGTATTTCTGCAGTGCGCGCCAGCGAACCCCCGAAAAAAGGCTCACCTGATTGACGCCGCTTGGGCAATTGGCGACGCAGGAACCGCACAGCAGGCAGGTTGACAAAAACGTCTTCTTAACCTCCTCCGTCAGGCTCAGATCGTTTTCCAGCATTTTCTTTGTAATCTGCACCTTGCCGCGGGGACTGGCATGTTCCATGCAGATTTCCCGATAAACAGGACAGTGGGCCGAGCATAACCCACACTTTATGCAATGATAGACGTTCTCCGCCGTATCGTTGCCGAGCAATGCCTTATGTTCCATAATAAGCGTTTACCTCTCTTTCCTGCTTTTTCATATTCCGCCGACATACCGGCCCGGGTTGATGATGCCGGTCGGGTCGAATTTCTCCTTGAGTCCCCTTGCCAGGCCGACATCAGCGCCAATCTTTCCCCAGACGGAGACATTTTCCTTAATAAAGCGCGGAGCTTTTTCCACAACGAGATTCCCGTCGTTTTTCACCGCCGCCTCGGTCATCTCCTCGATTAGCGTAACGATCGCCTCCTTTTTCGCCCCCGCATCCCGGCCGGTCAGAATCGCCGTGGTAAGGATTCCGCTTCCGGCATGGCACGCCAGGGCGCATTCGAACCCCGCTTTTTGCGCAACCTTTTCCGCGGCTGCCATCATTTCCGTCCCTCGGGAAATGACAAAATTCGACTTGAGCACAACCAGGTCGGGATGGTTCTTCGTCAATTCATCCGTAAAATCACCATACGCAATCCAGAAATCCCGATGCCCGTCACCTTTGAGGGAGATCGTTCCCTGCGCCCCTGCCTTGAGGCCCATTTCCGTCATATCGGCGATTTGCCGCTCCACCGCCTCGACGATCCCTTCGAGCCCGACAGCGATGATGTAATCGCCAGAAAGCGGAATCATCTTCCGGCACGCGGCGACTGTTGCGGGGGTCATGAGTTCCAGCGCCGCTGGGTAGTAGAACGACGGGAACACCTTGTGGAAAAACGCATCGGCATCCTTCAGGCTTGCAAAAGCAAGAAAAAGGGTTGCCGCCGACTCCGGCTTCAAATAAATCCGGAAGGTCGTCCGGCAGATCAACCCCAGCGATCCCAGGGAACCGATCATCAGCTTGGTCAGGTCGTAACTGGCGACGTTTTTCATCACCTTGCCGCCGGCATGGACAATATCCCCGTTGGCGAGCACCGCAGTATTGCCCAGGATGATGTCGCGCAATCCCCCGTAGAGAAGCCGCCTGGGCCCGTTGGAGTTAGTTGCGACAACCCCACCGATCGTCGCCCCCTGGGAATGGGGCGGATCAAGCGGCAAGAAATAGCCCTCTCCTTCCGCACTCAATTTTGCCTGCACCTCTGACACTTTAGCACCGCACTCCACTTCGATGGTAAGATTGGCAATATCGTAATCAGCGTAGCCGCTCAGTCTCTTTGTTAAGAGGAGCACATCGGCCCTTTTCGGAATGCCGCCCAGCGACATCTTCGTGCCGCCTCCCGTGGGAAGCACTGCCAGACCAAGCCCGTGGGCGGCGGCCATGACCTTTGATGCTTCAGCAATTGTTCCGGGAGAAACGATCAACCCGGGGGCAACGCCATCCACCGCCAGGGCCTTCAGTTTGTCCTGATCGGCGGCAACATTGGCGTCTCCGACAATCTCACGGAAAACATCAACATGATTATCAGTTCTCGGCATATGCAATCTCCTTTGCTCCGCAGGCTTCACTTGCCATCAGATTCAGCTTGCCGGGGTTCAGGATGCCTTCAGGATCAAAGGTCATCTTGACATTCTCCAACGCGGCGAGATCCTCGGAACAGAACTGAAGATTCAGGGCCGCCAGTTTTTCCACCCCGACGCCATGCTCGCCGGTAATCGTTCCCCCCATTTCGACGCATAACTGCATGATCTCAAAGGCAGCTTTGTGCACCCGGGCCAGTTCATCCTTGTCCCTTTCATCAAACAGGATAAGCGGATGCAGATTACCGTCGCCGGCATGGAACACATTGGCTATCTGGACATCGTACTTTTTGCCAATCTCGCCGACGCGCCGGAGCGTTTCGGGAAGTTTTGTCCGGGGAACAGTGCCGTCGTTGACAAGATAGTTCGGCCGCAGCCGGCCCGTAGCGCCGAAGGCCCCCTTGCGCGCCATCCAGAGCTGATCGCGCTCCGCGTTGGTTTTCGCCAGCTTCACATCGCGGACATTATTGGCCTTGCAAATAGCGACGACCTGTTCAGCAAGCCTGCCCAACCCATCCTGCAAACCGTCGAGCTCGATCAGCAACATCGCCGCCGCATCAATCGGCAGTCCTATCTTGTAGAAGGACTCGACGGCGTTTATAGCCACATTATCCATCATCTCCAGCGTCGCCGGCACCATTCCCGCCTTGACGATCCCGGACACCGTATTGGCGCCGTCTTCAACGGTATTGAAAATAGCGAGCAGCGTTTTTACCGCTTCGTTTTTCGGCATGATGCGCAGAATGATTTTGGTTGCAATCGCCAGCGTGCCCTCGGAGCCCGTTATCAGACCGATCAGATCGAACCCGGGATTGTCGAGTGCTTTTCCGCCGAGCTTGATTATCTGGCCATCGGCCAGCACCACCTCGGCGCCAAGCACGTGGTTGCTGGTAACGCCGTATTTGAAACAGAGCGGCCCGCCGGAATTTTCCGCCAGATTGCCACCGATTGTCGTAGCCTTTTCACTCGCCGGATCCGGCTGATAGAGATAACCGAGTTTCGCCACCGCGTTTTTGATATCAAGCGTAATTGCCCCCGGTTCAACAACAACCCGCTGATTTTCGAGATCAATTTCCAGTATCCGGTTCATCCTGGTCATCAGCATCACGATGCCGCCCTTGCTCGGAACCGGACCACCGCTAAGCGACGTGCCGGAACCGCGGGCAATCAGCAGAATTTCATTTTGATGGGCAAACTGCGCAACCTGGGAAACCTCTGCCGCCGACTCCGGAATAACTACAAAGTCGGGCTTCCCCTTGATCAGGGAGGCATCATAGCCGTATATCTGCAGCTCCATTTCCGATGTCAGCACATCGTCTTTTCCGACTATTTTTTCCAGTTCGGTAATAATTTTTTCTTTTTCCATGACGATCCCTCACAAGCCCACTTCAGACAGGCGATCCCTGAAACCCGAATCCGCTGTGCGAGAGCTTTGAAAATCTATACCCTTTTGTCATTCCCGCGCAGGCGGGAATCTATAAGTTCCCGAAAAGACCAGATTCCCGTTTTCACGGGAATGACAATTAACAACATTTCGGGAGAAATTCAAAGCTCTCTGTGCAGCAATCAGCGACATATGAACATAAATTCCCAGATTAAATCTAAAAAAGGCGAAGCAATCAGTGAAAACAGAAGATCGCTTCGCCCTTTATTACTACGCGGCCCTACCCCACTGGTTAAAGCGGGAATACAGCCTTATGCCTGATTTTTTAAGGATAGCCGCAAAAATCACTCTTATGCCCTCATTGTTACTTCTTACGCATTGCTTCCAGCTCGGAAATCTCTTTCATCGTCGCCAGGATCTGCCGGGCATTATCATAAACCGGCGTATCGACCATCTTGCCGTTGAAGGAAACAGCGGCGGCGCCCTTGGCAAGGCCCTCTTCCTCGAACACCTTCACAACGCCGGTTGCCCAGACGACATCATCAGCGGAAGGCATGTAAAGCTTGTGGGAAGGCTCAATCTGGCTGGGATGGATCAGCATTCTTCCTTCATAACCCATCTGCCGGCCTTCGAGAACGCTCTTTTCAAACGCCTCCATATTCTTGAAATCGACAAACGGGCAGTCAATCGCAACACAACCGGCGGCGCGGGCGGCAACGGCGGTAAAATAACGGCCATAAAGCTGCTCTGTGCCCTCGGATGTGAGTTTTACCCGCATATCCTTCGTATAATCCACCGCCCCGAAGATCAGAGAGTTAACCCGTTTGCTGGCAACAGCGGAGTGGTAGGCATGGATCATCCCCTTGGCCGTCTCGATCAAAAGCTGAATCGCGACGGTTCCAACCGGAATGCCGCGGCGTCTTTCGAGCTCCTCAAGTTTCCAGTCTAAACGCTTCACGTTGTCCGGCTCCCCTGTCTTCGCCAGGCAGACGCCGGCAAGCCCCTCATGAACAACCGCTTCGAGATCGTCGTTGGTCATCAGGGTTTCCCAGTTGTTGATCCGGACATACACCTTGGAGCCGCCGGTTCCGGCAAATTTCAGATTCTCTTTGACCACCTCGCGCGCCCGCACCTTTTCGGCGGGGGGAACGGAATCCTCCAGATCGAGGGTAACAATGTCCGCGCCCGTCTCCGGCGCCTTGCCTACCATCTTTTCGTTGTTGCCGGGGATATAAAATACCGATCTCATTACTGTCATAATAATTGCTCCTTTCGTTTATAAGTTGTTTATCTCAGTTTTCCCTGTTGCTTGAGTTCTTTGAGCCGCTGGGGAATTTCATTGGGGTTATCCACAACGATAATTCCCGCTTCTTTAAGTCTGGTAATCTTGTCCTGGGTGGAACCGCTTCCCCGCTCGACGATCGCGCTGGCGTGGGAAAATTTCATCCCGGCGGGCGCCCAGGCCCCGGAAACGTAAATAATAATCGGTTTGGTGAACTTTCCGGAACGGACCAGCTCCGCCGCTTCCTCTTCGTGATGGCCCCCCATCTCCCCGAAGATCGCCATCGCATCCGTGTCCGGGTCCTCCTGGAAAAGTGGCAGCACATCGGCAAACGACATCCCGGTCACCGGTTCCGTGCCGACATGGATGACGGTGCTGACGCCGAATCCTGCCTGGTGGATTACATAGGGAAGCGTTCCCGATTGCCCGCCGCTCCGGGAGATGACGCCTACGTGGCCGGGAACGAAATGCTGCGTCGCAAATTCGACAGATCCCCCCAGCCAGCCCAGGGCGCCAACCCCAGGAGAATTTACCCCGATCGAGCCGGGGCCAAGGAGCATCGCCCCTTTTTGCTTCCCATAGGCGACCATCTCGAGGATATCGTACAGCGGCACGCGCTCCACCGGCATGACGATCCACTTGATATCCGAATCGAGGGCCTCGAAGACGGCATCCTTCAAACCCGTCCCCGGAATAAAGGTGACCGATACATCGAAAAGGCCATGATTTTTGACCGCATCCTTCACCGTATTGTAAACGGGGATTCCATCAACTTCCTCGCCGCCGCGACCGGGGGTAACGCCGGCAACGACGTTCGTCCCCATATTCTTCATGAATCGGGCGCGCATCGACCCTTCCCGGCCGGTGATCCCCTGAACTACCACCTTTGTTGTTTTTGTAAGCAGGATAGCCATATTTTCACCACCTTCCTGGATTTAAGATATTCCCATCTTGAGCCGGTACTCTTCCAACCCCGGCGTCGGCGCCTCGATAGTTAAAGCACCGTTACCCCTGACTCTGCACTCATATTCACAAGCCAAACACTCCGTTCCCAGACGCAGGGCGTCGCCCTTGACAGACGGAATTCCGGCGTCCGTCAGAACCAGAATTCCCCGCGCATAGGTTTTGCATGCCGCGATACACGCCTTCGTCGCGCAATCCCGACACTTGACTTCATCAATAATGATTTTTATTGTTTTTTCCTGAAATTCCATGGGCGGCCTCCTTTACCCTTTTTGTTCCTTCTTGTATTCCAGAACCATTTCCTTCATCTCCGCGGCAAGCCCGACGGTGTCATAGACGCGCTCCCCGCCGTAGATGCGGATTCGCGCCTTCAGGTCCTTCGTCCCCTCGCGCAGGATCTCCAGCGACTCCTTTTCCTTGTTTCCCGCCAGCAGCAGAATAACCGGGAAACCGGGACGTTTGGGAAGCTCCTCACGCAGAGCCTTGACTACCCCGTGGGCGTGATGCCACTGCTCCTGATTGGCCGCCATGAAGCCGCCCAGCATATATCCGTCAATGCCCGGCAGCGAAAAAACCAGCTTCGCCGCGCGATAAACCTTCGATGCGGGCGGATTTCCGCTGGTATCGGCAAAATCCGCAACCTTCAAGCCCTGCCGGTTTAGTCCATCAACTCCCAGCATCGCGCCGCCGCCGCCCATCCCGTGGTAGCCAATCGTGCCGACCACCTCTTTATCCTTTATTTCATTGTTCATCTCGGCAAAATAGCAGGTGCCCCGCAGGTCGTTTTCCTCTACCCACCAGGCAATCCTGTCCAGTTCGGTAGGGGGCGTGGAGGCCTCGCGGGCGACATCAATGCCCAGCTCGGGATGGCGAATGACTGAGGAATCATCGATCGAAATACGGCAATCACTGGCGAGCACTTTGCCTGCCTTAGTCACCACCATCGGGTTGATTTCAATCAGCCGTGCGCCATAATTCCTGAATGTTTCATAGAGACCCACCATCAGCTTGGCAACCTGCGCAATGTGGGCGCTCGGAACATTCAGCTTATTGGCGAGATTAAGGGCATCGTAGATTCTGAAGCCCCTGATGACATCAACATTCATCAGGGCAATTTTGTCGTGGGGAACCGCCTCGATGTCCATGCCGCCCTCCGTGGAGAACATCACTACCGGACAGCGGGCATCGGCGCTGGCATTGACGATAATCCCCGCATAGTACTCCCGGTCGATGGCGAGCTTTTCCTCGACCAGCACGCTTTCCACATAAAGCCCTTTTATCGTTGCCCCCAATAGCGCAGCGGCAACCTTTTTTGCCTCCGCGGGGGTATCGGCGAATTTAACCCCTCCCGCCTTGCCGCGTCCTCCCGTCCAGATCTGAACCTTGACAACGACGGGTTTCCCAATCTTTTCGGCAATGCTGGCCGCCTCTTCGGGCGTTTTGGCGACATCCCCCTGGGGAATAGGCATTCCTGCCTTTTTAAACAACGCCTTACCCTGATATTCGTGCAGTCGCGCCATACCTAACCTCCTGAATTCAAATAAAAAACAAAAACCGGCATTCCATTAGCTGGGGATGCACTCGCCTACCAACCATTTTCGGAATACCGTAATTGATCAGAACCAGCAACCCGTAAGGTTTATTCCAAACTCGTTAAACCATAGCGTGATGGGAGTACAATACTCTCTTGCTCATAAATGATCAAAAGATAATAAGCAATACAAGTGCCAATTTTCAAAAGACGTCCTGATTTACTTATAAATGATGTCAATTATATGAAAACGAAGTTTAATGTTCATAATATGATTAACAGAAGCGCGTCGCTTCTGCGTTATTTTGAAGAGAGGGCGGCGCGATGGCAGAGATCAGGGGATACACATTTAGTGCGTTATTTACACCATAGTGCTAATATAGCACACGCGGACGGATCAGCGTACCTCCTTTTCTCTCTTTTTTAACTCTTCCCAGATATCGATGAGCTCTCTTGCTGTTTCCTCTTCAGAACCCTCATTATTGATAATAATATCGGCATGGCGCATCTTTTCTTCAATCGCCATCTGAGAGGCGATCCGCTCTTTTGCTTCCTGCAGGCTGTAGCCATTCCGCCGTATCAGCCTCGCTATCTGTTTTTCAGGCGGAAGATAGACGAGCAGGACAAGATCAACCAGTTCCACCATGCCGGATTCAATGAGCAGCGGGATTGCCGACAAGACGATAGCCTCGGGGCTTGCCTGGCGCAGCTCGCGCAACCGCCGCTGCCATGCCTCAAAAACCGCCGGGTGAACCAGTTCGTTTAAGAGCAGCAGTTGGGAGGGATTGGCAAAAACTATTGCCCCCAGCTTCTTGCGATCGATCGTTCGCTCCGCACTCAGCACCCCTTCCCCAAAGTGGTGAACAATCTTCTCCCAGACTTCCCCTTCGGGCGCTTCCACCTCATGGGCCAGTTCGTCCAGATCGATCAACAGCGCCCCTTTTTCAACCAGTATCCGGGCAACCGTTGATTTCCCGCTCGCTATCCCTCCCGTCAGACCTACATTCAGCATACGGCGCCGTTACAAAGTTTTTATATTTCGCTGAAAGATGATGCGCAATCCTTCGATCGTCAGCATGTCATCCACGACCTCGATGCTTCGCGCGACTCCGGCAATCAGCCTTGCCAGCCCCCCGGTCGCCACAACGAGGGGCGCAGAATCAACCTCCGCCCTGATCCTCTCCACAATCCCATCCACGAGGCCTGCGTATCCGTACATGATCCCCGCCTGCATCGCGCTTACGGTATCCTTGGTGACAACAAGGCGCGGCTTGCAAAGCTCAACTCTGGGCAGCTTCGCGGCCCTCTCGAAGAGCGCCTCGCTCGAAATCATCACCCCCGGAGCGATGCACCCTCCCATATATTCGCCTTTGGCCGATATGTAGTCAAAGGTCGTCGCGGTACCGAAGTCAACAACGATCATTTCCCTGTGGTATTTCTCGTAGGCGGCAACGGCATTGACAATCCTGTCGGCGCCGACCTCCCGGGGGTTGTCGTAGAAAATCGGCATTCCTGTTTTAATCCCGGGTCCGACGATCAGGGGTTTTATCCCGAAATACTTCAGACAAAGCGGTTCCAGAATGTTAAGCATCGGGGGAACAACACAGGAGATAATGATGTTCGTTATCGCTCTGGAACTGATTTTGCTGTTTTTGTAGAGATTCAGAATCAGGATGCCGTATTCGTCCAGAGTCTGGTCGATAATAGTCCTGATCCGCCAGTCGTGAACCAATTCTTCGCCGTCATAGAGGCCAAGCACCGTATTGGTATTTCCCACATCCATAACCAGAAGCATGTCCTCACTCCTTTATGATTGTTGCGTCGCCGGCGATTATCCTCTCGACGGCGCCTGTCGCGCCGGCAAGCAGCAGCGCCCCGTCTTCGTCAAGGCCGGAGACAATGCCCTCTTTTATCTCAGTACCGAAAAGAATCCTGACATTTTTCTCCACCATTTTTGTTCGGGAAAACCACGCCTGCCGAATCGGCCCAAATCCCTCGCTAAGAAAAAGTTCATACCAGCGCTGGAAATTGGTGCAGAAATTGCACAGCACATCCTCGCGGGAGTGCCGCCGTCCGGTCTCCTCTAAAAGCGAAGTGGCAATTTGCCTGTATTCAGGGGCAAAATCGTCTCTTTTCATATTTACGTTGATGCCGATGCCTACGATTGCCGTCATCCTTCCATTCTTCGTCCTGAGCTCCGACAGAATGCCGCACACCTTGCGACTGCGGATCAAAACATCATTGGGCCATTTGATCTCGATGCCGTCCGGACAAAAGGACGCGATGGTGTCCGCAACCGCCGCCCCCGCCAGAAAGGTGATCTGCACCGCCTTCGCCAGTGCAAGTTCCGGGCGCAGGATGACGGAGAAATAAAGGTTGCACCCAGCCGGGGACTGCCAAACCCTTTGCAGACGCCCTCGACCCGCCGTCTGCAAATCAGCGAGCACCATTGTCCCCTCCGCTGCCCCTTCCTGCGCAAGCCGCATGGCAACAGCGTTTGTAGAATCGACATTTTCAAAATAGTACAGTGGAAAACCCGTCTTGCAGCCGCGCAGCCGCTCCGTTAATAAAGCGATGTCAAACGACTCACCGCCATTATGCCTCTTTTCACTCGAAAATGCGTGCATAAATTATTTATTTTAAATGGTTCTTTCTTACCAACCGTTTAGGACGCGACGGAGCGCGCCTCTCCATTTCAGGAACATTAAACTTGATGCTCTCGTCAAAAGTCCCAACTTCCCTCCCCCTTGATGGGGGAGGGTTAGGGTGGGGGTGATAAGCTACTGTATTGCCGACTGTTCTTTCCCCCTCCCCTTCATCCCCTCCCGCCAGGGGAGGGGAAAATTGACTTTTGACGAGTTCATCAAGCTTCGCTTTGTGAACATTAAACTGCGTTTTCATCGTTTTTTGTGACGGCGCGCCGTCATCTGTGTTGCACTTTTATCTTCCAGGAGGGGCGTTGCGGTGATATTCAGGGAGATATCAGCAGCCTGCACCGAGTGGGTCAAGGCCCCCACAGAAATGAAATCAACGCCTGTTTCCGCTACCTTGCGAATCCTCTCGAGCGTCATGTTGCCGGACGCCTCCAGCGGAACCCTGCCTTGGACAATCCCAACTGCGGCGGCGATCCCGGAAACATCCATATTATCAAGGAGTATCGAATCCGCCCCGGCCAGGAGCGCCTCCTCAAGTTCTTCACTGTCTTTAACCTCTACCTCGACCTTGAGCGTATGGGGAATAAATTCGCGCGCCTTCCGGATGGCCGGCGTGATTCCCCCCGCGGAGGCTATGTGATTATCCTTGATCAGCACCCCGTCATAAAGGGCAAAACGGTGGTTAAAGCCGCCCCCGGCCCGCACCGCGTACTTGTCCAGCGCGCGCAACCCCGGAACGGTTTTGCGCGTATCGATGATTCTGGCTTTGGTCCCGGCCGCTTCTTCGACAAAACGACGCGTCATGGTCGCTATGCCGCACATGCGTTGCAGCAGGTTAAGGGCCACCCGCTCCGCCGTCAGAATGGAGGCCAGCGAACCGGATATCTCCGCAATAATCTCGCCCTTTGCGACATTTTCCCCGTCCTTTTTGCGGGGGGTAAAAATCAGCGTCGAATCGAGGGTCAAAAAAACCTCGCCAAAGACCTCAATTCCCGCCAGGACAAGCTCATCCTTCGCGGTTGCCGAGGCCATCCCGCTTTCGCTTCCTGCCAGGACAGCGTTCGTCGTGATATCGCCGGCGCCGACATCCTCGGCCAGGGCGCTCCTGATAAATTCCGTCAAAAAATAGCGCGGCCACATACGTTCACTCCTTATGCCTGTTAGCTGCCCGGAACCGGCGTCGCCAGCCGGCAGAAGCCACAGCGCCCTCCGACTTTTCACGGCGGATTACGCTGCGCCAATCGATTTGGCATACTGCATTTGTATGAAAATCCCCCCATCCCCCCTTTACCAAAGGGGGGTAAGGGGGGATTTTCATGCTTCGTTGTGCCCGACACGGGCATGGGGGTTTATACATTTTCCTGAAGTTCAATGATTTTCTTCAGGGCCGTGCCGAGCGCATTTTTCTTCTCCTCAAAATCCCGCCTCTTAGCCTGTTCCTTGCCGACCACCTCCGCCGCCGCCTTCGCGAGAAAATCGGGGTTGGCAAGTTTTTTTCCGACCACGGCAAGATCCTTTTCGACCTTGGCTATCTCCCTGGCAAGACGGTTTTTTTCTCCCTCTATATCGATGGTCCCGGCAAGAAAAACATAAATCCGAACCTGCCCGGCAATCGCCGTGGCCACGCCCTTCGGCTCTGCGATCTCGTCCGATATCTCCAGACTCTGGAGGTTAGCCAAACCAGCAATATCGGCACGCCCCTGCTCCAGCGTTTCTCGGAGCGGCAAAGAGGGGGTCGTCAACTGCACCGTAAGCTTCAGAGACGGCGCAATCGACATCTCGCCCCGGATATTGCGGATCCGCGTTATCACCTCCTTGACCAGTTCCATTTCACCTTCCGCGGCCGGATCGTCGAGTCCCTCGTCAACCACTGGAAAGTCGCTTATCATAATCGACTTTCCCTCCTCAGTAAGCGCCTGCCATATCTCCTCGGTGACAAAAGGCATAAACGGATGCAGAAGCTTAAGGGCGGTCTTCAGCGTATAAAGCAGGGTCTCTTGAGCCGCCAGTTTTTTTGCGGGATCGACATTTCCGTAAAGGGCGGGTTTGGCAAGCTCCAGATACCAGTCGCAGAACTCGTGCCAGATAAACTGATAGACAGCCGCCGCCGCGTCGTTGAAGCGATACTCGTCAATGCCGGAGATAACCCCGGAGACGGCCCGATTCAGCCGGGATTTTATCCAGCGATCGGCCAGCGACAGGTCGCCTGCCGGCACTAAACTGCCGGCATCATAGCCCTCCAGGTTCATCAGCGAAAACCGGCTCGCGTTCCAGATTTTGTTCACAAAGAATTTGTGACCCTCAATCCGCTCTTCCGACATCCGGACATCGCGCCCCTGGGCGCTGAAGGCGGCCAGCGTAAAGCGGAAGGCATCCGTTCCGAACTTGTCCATCATCTCCAGGGGATCGATCACGTTTCCCTTTGACTTGCTCATCTTGTCGCCGTTTTCATCCCGGACCAGCGCGTGCAGATAGACATCCCGGAAAGGAACCTCGTCCATCACATAAATGCCCATCATCATCATCCGGGCAACCCAGAAAAAGAGGATGTCGAAGCCGGTAACAAGAAGCGAGGTGGGGTAAAACGTCTGGAGCGCCTCCGTCTTTTCAGGCCAGCCCAGCGTGGAAAACGGCCAGAGTCCGGAGCTGAACCAGGTGTCGAGGACATCCTCTTCCTGACGGAGCTTCGCGCTTCCGCAGTGCGGGCATTGGTCCGGATCATGAACGGAAACGATCGTCTTTTTGCAATCTTCGCAGTTCCAAACCGGAATCCGGTGCCCCCACCAGATTTGCCGGGAGATGCACCAGTCGCGAATGTTGTTCATCCACTCAAAATACGTATTCTCCCATCCCTTGGGGATAATGCGTATCCGGCCGTCCTGCACCGCGGCGATCGCCTTTTTCGCCAGCGGCTCGATCTTGACGAACCACTGCCTCGATACGGCCGGCTCTATATCGGTCTTGCACCGGTAACACTTGCCGATGTTGTGACTGTACGGCTCGACGCTGACGAGAAATCCGCCCTCTTCAAGATCGCGGACGATGTTCTTCCGGCATTCGTAGCGATCCTGACCGGCATAAACGCCACCGTTCTGGTTGATCACGGCGTTATCGTCCATAATTTTTATGATGGCAAGCCCATGCCGCCCGGCCATCGCAAAGTCATTGGGATCGGAGGCGGGGGTGATCTTGACGGCGCCGGAGCCGAACTCCATAGTCACGTAATCATCGGCGATAATTGGTATTTTTCTCCCGACAAGCGGCAGGATGACCTCTTTTCCGACAAGCTGCCGGTACCGCTCGTCGTTCGGATTGACGGCAACCGCCGTGTCTCCCAGCATCGTCTCCGGACGCGTTGTGGCAACAACAATCTCCCCTTCCCCGTCGGCAAACCGATACCGGATGTTCCAGAGATTACCCCCCTCCTGATGATATTCGACCTCCAGATCGGAAATGGCGGTAAGACAGCGGGGACACCAGTTGACGATGTAGTTGCCCTGGTAGATAAGGCCGTCGTTGTAAAGGCGGACAAATACCTCGCGAACCGCCTTGGAGAGCCCCTCGTCCATCGTGAAGCGCTCCCGGGCCCAGTCGCAGGAAGAACCAAGGCGTTTGAGTTGATTGATGATGACTCCCCCGGAATGTTCCTTCCACTCCCACACCCGCTCGATGAATTTCTCACGGCCGAGGTCGTGACGGGTCAGCCCCTCCTTGGCAAGCTGCTGCTCCACCACATTCTGAGTCGCAATGCCGGCATGATCGGTGCCTGGCATCCAGAGGACGTTTTTACCCTGCATCCTCTTGTAACGACAGCATATATCCTGAAGTACGTTGTTCAGGGCATGGCCCATGTGCAGCATCCCGGTCACATTCGGCGGGGGGATAACGATCGCAAACGGTTCCTTGTCGCTTTTGTCCTCGGCATGAAAGAGATTCTTTTCCATCCAGTATTTATACCATTTCAGCTCCGCCTCGCGGGGCTCAAACGTCTTTGCCAGCAAACCATTTTCCATTACATTCTCCAGTCAACCATATTATAAGACTAAACTTTTTTTTCGAAATACTCAAAACATGCCGGAATCAAAAAGATTTCGGAGTACCTCCGCATTGTCGCGCGGTTTTTCTATATTTTTCCGGTCCTGAAGTCAAGAAAATGCAATTTAATGTTCATAAAATGAAGTTTAAGTTGGAATTGAAAAAGCCGAAAGCCGTCCAATCTGGCGTGAGGTCAATTCACTCCTGCACAAGGACCCGTTTCAACGCATTCACCCCGCTCCACAACTTTCCCCGTTCATCCGCAAGAACAACGGTCACTTTCGTCTTGCCGACCGATTTGCCTACCCCATGTAGTCATGAATGTCGAATTCAACCGTCAAGAAGGCTGAAATCACCGTTTTGGCCTTGAGGGCGTCGTAAGTGAGTCCCCGACAACAGATCATAAAATTCATCGACCGGAGTATTATTGATCGTTTCCATTGCGCTCCTTCTTCGGCACGGTGCTCCATGCCAGAGCCAACGTTGCCCGGAAAAGCTCATCCAGTGTGCCGGTGTTGATTGGATGCTGCTGATTAATGACGCTGCTCTTTTCCCAGCGGTCAAGTTCATCCGCGATAAAGCGGCTCAAGGTTTCAAT
This sequence comes from Syntrophales bacterium, assembly GCA_023229765.1. NCBI lineage: Bacteria > Pseudomonadati > Thermodesulfobacteriota > Syntrophia > Syntrophales > Syntrophales bacterium. The sequence goes on from JALNYO010000037.1 coordinate 25,289, forward strand.
GCGCGGCCCCCTGTCCAGTTCCATCCCGGCGCGCTTAGCCGTCAGAAGGTGGACGATCTCCTGTGCGACCGGCTGCTCCAAGGCCAGCTTATCAATCAGGATGCTGAAATCCGTGGGTACGACACCACACCCTCGCTCAATCCAGTTCATCGCCAGGATGGGGCGCAGGACGTAGAAATATTTTTTGATCCACACCACGTCGCCCTTAAGATATTCCCGGTAATTTCCTCGCGCCATGTGGAGATAATGATAGAGGCAGGCCGTGGGGGAATAGTAATCAGGCAATAGCGAACGCATACTTTCCGCTGTCGAATATTCCTCCAGATAGACGATGGGAGAGCCCAGCCACTCCAGAAGCGGCGGGTTTGATTTGCGGAACAGCCGCAGGGCCTTTTTCAGATCCCAGCCGCTGATATCCAATCCATCCTGAAGCGGTCGTTCGATGACGTCGCGGGTGACGTCGATTGACAGATACCATTCCAAGGGATGAACATACAAAAAGCGAATATCATAATCGCTATCGGCGGATGGAAAGCCCCAGGCCCGGCTGCCTGATTCGCAGGCATAGACAATCCGAACATTTTCGTTGGTTTCGATTTCACGGAGTTGGGAGCGGATTTTTGATTTCATGGCGTCAACTTCTCCGGATGCACCTCAAAACAAGTCCACCGATATAGACGCCAGGCCGGCACCTTGCTCTTTTCCGGCGACTTAACTTACTCCCTGATCTTTTCGTATATTAACAGTTTATATTTTCCTGCAACCATTTTCTGATCTCTCTTATTTTGCTAAGATGCGGCTCCGTAAATTGGCGATGGATTTTCGCCAGGCATCATTAGAGGTTTTTTCACCCCTGCGCCAGCCATGCGTAATGCTGAAGGGAACAGGCAAACTTGTTAGCAATGCTGCAAGCAACTCCTTGCCCCCGCCGAAGACCGCCAGTTGGATCGCATCGGCCCCCCGCGATCCGCTGTGTCTCTTCAACATTCCGAATTATGGCTATTTTTCTCATAATGCACCTTCAACATGAGTCACAAGAGTGGAAATTTTCCCAAGCACCTCTTCACACTCCGGAAATCCAGAATCATCGCCTGCATCGTCATATCTGAAATGTACGGTAAATATCGTGAGATCTGGAAGATCTGAGAAGCTGGAGCAATCAGTCCCCAACGTTTCCAATGAATTAAGCAAGAGCCCAAGGCTCATGCGTCAACCCGTAACTTCCACCAAGCGCTGATATCCAGGCTTTCAAGGTTTTTTCCGCTGTCTGCTGGGCATGAAAACCGAAAATTTCATACGCAAAGGTATCGGGATCCAACATCCCGCCAAGCGCTTTCAGATCACGCTTGGCTATTTTCAGCATCTGCCGGGCATGATCAAGGTCGCACATATAATTCCCTCCCATCCCGCAAGGCACTGGATATCACATGATTCAAAGAGTTACTCCAGCGAACAACTTCATCAGCAGAATACACCAGAATATCCTTTGCCACAGCAAAGCTTGGAAGCGCCCGGTTGATAGGGCTTGTCTCGCGATAGCGGCTTCTTTCCGCTTAGTCTAAGGCGGCAAGTTCAAGGTTTGCAATCCTGGCCTGCGCAGCGGTCTGCGGCGGCCATTAGCCGCCCGCTGCCCTTATGGGTGTTTTGCGTGCTTGCCTTGCCTCAAACCAATTTTTAAATGATGTCTGGCTTTCCCCGGATTGTTTTCCCGACAATAGACCTTCTATGCTGATGTCCTCGTCAATATCTTCCCAATGAATCCCGTCTCCCCTTCCAATCAACCGCCATTTGTTTCTTTCCTCCGGCTTAGCACACAGCAGACGGGGATACCAGGCAGTGGGAACTAAAAGGGTTCTGCCGTCACTAAGATTAACACTCAGTGTATCATCTGTTACGGATACACTTTCTGCAACCGGCATTACAATTTCAATCGCCAAAGTATTCATGCCACCCCTCCAATATTTTATCCACATTCACTTCAATTATCTTGAATATTCCCGATAATTCCAGCCTGTTAAAGCCACCGCTATTGGCTAATCTTACTGGTTCAAGCCAAAATTTTGCAATTTTATCATCATGTTCGACATGCACATGAACAGGCTCGCCATGATCACCGGCATAGAAGAAAAATCGATATGGTCCAACTCGAAGTATCGTGGGCATTCATCTATTCCCTTCTTGAAAAAGGATATGTATTCATGGAAATCGGATTAGATCGCAAGTTCATAGTCTTTAATGCTTTTTGATTCTTGACTGTGCCCTTGACGATTTCAATTTCCATCTTCGGCTCATGGAGCCGGCGCTTTTTGCGGATTTCGTCGCTGGTCAGGCCGCGCTCTCTATTTGTTGAAAAAATATCAATAAATTGCCAATTTGCCTTTGTGATGCTCAGTATAAGCAGAAGAGAATTGGATGTCAATAATATCTTGACATAATATCTTGGCGGGATGTCATCAGAGAACTTAAAGAAATGCAGGGCAAGTACCGGTTCGTAAAGCTTCATTAAATCGTCGAAACTCTTGCGTTTCGCCTGCAGCGCAGAAAAAAATCGCTCAATTTCTGATTTTCGGCTTGCGGTCTCATCCATATCAGTTCCCCCTTTCGAATGGCTTCACTTTTGTATTATGTTGTGTAAACATGAAAGTGGACAAAATCAGCCTTTGCGCTCGTCATAATTTTTCTCCCATCAAATCAGCATGATTTTTTATCTGGCCCGTATTCGTTCCTATAGAAATGCAGCGGTCGTCCCATAATTCCATCATGTCGGAGTCTTTGATATTGGTTACTTCGAGTTTGGGGAGCCCTTGTTTGCCAAGCCAGGCATGAATGAATTCGATCGCCGCCGGTCCTTCGGAAGCCCGTGCGGTAAAAATCTTGACTTTCTTCCCTTCGCCTATCCAGCGCTGAACACGTTCAACCATCGGCGTGATCGCCTTACCGATATGATGGATTCCGATCCAGCCATGATATTCAGCCAAAGTACCGTCCAGATCCACGCCTATCCAGAATTCAATTTCAGCCATAAACGACTTTCCCTTCATTCCTTTTTTGGTTCGGGCATATAGCCCATGATGACTTGTTTGAGAGCTAATTGTCCTTTTGCATAGTAAGGAAAGACTTTATCGAATCTTTCGTGAAATGTATTGCTGACCAAATAGGTTACTAAGTTACGTCTTTCCGTTGAGCAGGCCAGCCGTTTGTCAATTAATGGGGTAAGTTGACTTCGGTACGCATGGAAAAAAAGAGCATAATTAAGAACCTGAGGTATCACTTCCAGTTTAGGATCATCGAACTTCAACTCAATAAGTGATAAATCTCCATTACGGTTGATAGTGACTAAATCAACGTATTCGGTTGGGAGTACCCGATTGGTTTTACCCACTTTTTCATGGAAAGCGCCAGTCGGAAACTCCCGTTCGACATTGTAAGGCTTCCCGTCAGCAATATTCTTAATCTTACCGATTCGAATAAAATCGTTGCCGAATAGCCCTAATCGTTCGTTGGTGCGAGCTTTCTTTTGCGCTAAATCGTCATGAAGTCCCTTGCCAAAAAGGTATGTCTGAAAATCTTTTTCAAGCCTCCCCGCTTCATCGTCATCTCCACGTCGGCTGAAATCGTCCCGCACCACTTCGTCGTCCGGTCTTTTCTTAAGCTCCTCTTCAGTGTAGAGCGGGTCAGGAGAAGTACCCTGCTCCAAGATTATTGTCAGATCGTTTGCAACTGCCAAGTAGGACAGTCGCCGTTTAAGTGCCTCGTATTGGAGCGCTTTCTTAGATAAATCAGGAATAGGAATGCAAAATTTCATTTCCACCGATTTTTTGCCAATGATGTCCTGTGCTTTGCTGAGAAAGGCAAACCCCCATGGATCAATTTTCTTCAAAACTCCATCACTTGCGGTGTTAGCAGTAATGATGACTTTAGCCACGGTTGGTTCATCTATTGCCTTGTATGTCATATCTCCTGGCCAGCCACGAGGAATGCCTCGATTCTCAGCAACCTGTTTATTCAGTTCTTCAATGGTCATATTGCCCCCCTATATTTGTAGTTCTCTACCGTCTTCAAGCTCAGTTACATTATCAAATAGTTTGCTGAATTTACTTCCGTATTCCGTATGCACGGGAACCAGCATCTTCGGCTTCAGCGCACCGGCAAAAGTCTTTAAATCCTCCACCGTCGCATGGCCGCTGGTGTGGGCATAGAGGAATTTGATCTGTGGATCGTTCCGGTAGGCGGCTATGGCTTCAGCGCCAGAATAATCTTTGTTCGAGTACGAAAGATAGCCGAGCCACTGGGAGTAAATGACATTAACCGGCTTTACGGCTTTGTACAAGTCAATGATCCGGAAATGGGACATCTTGCCCAAAAACAGATAATCGTTCGGGTTGGCATGAAGCTCTTCTTTCCGGACCCGGTGCTTGTAAAGCCGCTTGCGAAAATCTCCAAAAAAGTCGGTATGTTCTTTCAGCGTATTGTCTTGGCTTTTAGAAGCGTAAACCTTTACCGGTTCCCATGCCATGTTCGGTACACTGTCGGATACAAGCGTGAGCTGCTCAAGTACCCAAGCCGTGTAGATGTCGATAACCAAGGTCTTGTGCGCCCGCTTGCAGGCCCGGTAAGCCGACACAATCCGATCAATGTTCTGGGATGATGAAATGAGAAACGTAATATTTTCCTGTGCTTTAATGGTTTTGAATATTTTTTGTTCAACAGCGGCTTCCGTGGGAAAATCGTCATTGCTCCGCTCCAGCATGGTTCCTTCCATGAAGAGCAGATCAATATCCTTGGGAGGGTTATTAACTATATTATCAAAAAGGACTGATTTTCTGCCATGCGCCCGAAAATCACCACTGTAAAATACCCTCTTCCCTTCAGCCTCAATCAGAAATCCGTAGGCATCGGCGGTGGAATGATCGACGAGATAGGGGGTGATGGTGAAGTCCCCCACCGAAAAATGCTGTCTGTTTTTGAAGTAGCAGAACTGGTTGGTGGGCAGTGCCTTGCCGAGAATCATTCGCGGCGCATCTATCAGGCGTTTCCCCAACTCGCCTACATACACCGGCACGGACGGGTCAAGGGCGTCGATAAGACCAAAATGATCCTGATGAGGGTGGCTGATCAGAACCGCATCGGGTTGGAACGAGGCAACGTCAAGTTTCCTGCTCTCCGCTGACAGCGGCAACCCCAGATCCAAAAGGATCGTGGTTTTTTCGGTCGAGAGTTGGATACAAGTGCCGCCAATTTCCTGAGCGCCGCGATGGATGATAATTTTCATGGTAAGATTACCAGGGTCACCTGGCGTCTGTCGGGTTCGATTTCGATCTTTTTCACGGTAAATGGCCACTCATCAAAGGTCATCTGATTGAACGGCATGCCATCCGCTCCACCAAATAAACATAGGACATCCTTCCAGTGAATCTGCTTCGGCGGAAACGAACGCCCTTTTATTTCTTGCCGGCTGGCAAAACGAACTTTAAGGGTAACATTCCCATCCCCACCTTGAAAAAGCTCATGATATTCCGGAAGATTATTTGCTTTCATGTGGTTCTCCTTTATAGGAAATTCACTATCAATGCGTTTATTGATTGCCATACTTCCATTCTGAATTTTTGCCCTCTTTTAGGACAGATCATAGACGAGGCCATCCGAATAGGCAAGGACATAACCTTTTTTATTCCGGTCATATTCGATGATTTCACCCAGAGCATTCCACAAATCAATATCTCTGCGGACAGTCTTTGGTGAGACGTTGAACTCGTTGCACATGTCCTCGACATACATGATACCTTCCGATTTAAGGACTTTCATGATTTTGAGAAGTCGGAAAATTTTACGGTCATAATCCCGGTGCTGCTTGTTATGCCGGGTGGCCGCTGCCCTTTTGTTGAGGATCTTCAGCTTCAGATATCCTTCATCAATCGTTCCTGGTGTTTTGATGATAAACTTTTCTACTCCTTTGGGAATTTTGAAAGGCGGTATGGATGTAAAGAGAATGCACAATGATTTGGGGTCACCGGTTTCTTCCAGAAAGGAAAACAACTGAAATATCTCATCCGTTTCGTTTTCCGTCAGATCTAAAGGATTAATGATATTCATGAAAGCCGGGAAGGCGATTAGATCGGTGGTTGTTTCCGAGAAAAGAATATCGACCTTCAATTCAGCAGCAATTGCTTTAAGCGCGTCATTCATAACTCTATCTGTCCCAAAAGTTACAATCGGCGTATCCGCCGAAAAGGAAACGGGGGGATCGTCCTTCCGGGTCATCACGGTTCTGCTTTTCAAGACATTGATTGTTTTAGCATCGCGCTTGCCACTATCCGGCAAGGCATGTTCCGTGGCTTTGAGATTCATTTTCGCATTTTCCTCCCACTATGTTTCGTACAGCCATACCACATTGCTGGGACAACGTATTGTCCTCCTGCGAAAGAATATTTCCGGGATTGAAGTTCACTGCATTTCGTCTTGATTTTCTTCACCCTGAATTAAAGTCGGGAGCAAATCTCCATTTTTATCTTGCAACAAACACAGATGCTCTTACAGCCCGGACATATACACATTATTCCCAATCAAAATATGTTCTTACGCTGCCGTCGTCTCGTATCACCTTTTTCTGAATAGATGGCAGACAACGTCCACGAAGTGTAAAAGTTTCTATGATTGTAATCTGGGCCATTGATTATCATGGTATTTTGATTCATTCAATAGCCGAACGACAACTATCTGTCGCGAAAAAGCGAGAATGATGCTATGAGATTCGCAAATTGACTTCGGGAAGGAAGAATTATGACGCAGGCCATGGAAAGTCCGAGGTATATGCAGAAAAAATTGGCACGACTCGGTCGGATGCTGCGAGCCTTCATGGAACAAGAAAAAGTGTCCCTGTCAGCCGTGGCGGAAACGCTGCAGACGACGGTGCGCACGATCCAACGGGATATTCTGTTTCTCAAGGCGGCGGGATTTCCTGTCAAGGAAGTAGCAAAAGGGATGTACGCGCTGGATAAAAGCCTCCTCAAGCACTTTGAGGTCTTCGACGATACAGAACTGGCCCTGGTGGTCGCCCTGAAGAATCTTGTCCTGCAGCTTGGTCAGCCATTTCAGAATGCCGCCGACGGTCTTTTCAATCGCCTCTACGATGTGGTCATGGCGGAACCGGTCTTTGTCAAGATCGACGAATCCGTTCCCCTGGACAGTCGCCTTTTGAGCAGAATCGTCAAGGCCATTTGTGGGAAAAGACAGGGCCGTTTTCAATATACCGTCTTTTCGCCCTATGAGGTCATCACAGAACCCTACAAAGTCGTTTACTTTGACGGCTTCTGGTATCTGGTGGGCAAGGATACCCGCGACGGGGAGCTGAAACGCTATGCGCTGGACAAGATCAAAGATTTCAAAGCTACAAAAACCGGCTTCAAGTGCATTCCCACTTCGCTGGATGGCGACTTGAAAAACAGCGCCAATATATGGTTCTCTGCTGAAAGGATCATCGAGATTGTCATCCTGGTCGATCAATCTTGCGCCGATTACTTCAAACGCCGCAAAATATTCCCCACCCAGGAGATCAGAGAGGTAAAGCCCGACGACTCATTAATCGTCTCTTTTTTCGTCGGTAATTATAAAGAAATACGAAATATTCTGAAGACATGGCTACCGAATGTGAAGATTCTGGCACCGGAGGAATTGAAACAGGAATTAATGGCAGAAATGGAGGGCTGGCTGACGTGGCAGAATGAAAAGGTTTTTACGAAAGCACCTAAATATTGAAGTACTCCAAATCGGACCGGTATCGGATGGCGGAATATGTTTCAAGTTGAATTTGAAAAGTTTGCAGAAATAGCGAGAATAAAATTTGCTACCCTTTGGCCGTCAACAAAATCAACCCCGCCAACCGAAGCCAATATCTCGACCATATTTACTGAAATCTACTCCGAGAAGTACTACTGTTTTTCCGAAGTCCCAATTGCGGGGGGGCGAATTGATATGGTTCTTGTAGACAGATTGGGAAAGTCAATTGTCTTCTGCGAATTTAAATCGAGCAAACCCAATTCAGTTAATGAGATATTATCTGATATTGACCGACTCGATACACTCTCCATTGCAAGCATGCCCTATTATTCGAAAAATAGTTCGCCGGCTGAAGTGTGGGAGGTTATCTTCCAATGGAGCGAAAACGAGAGTGAAGTCGATAAAAATAAGGTAATTATATCGGAAACGCACCCACAGACTTTTCAAAAGGACATCATTGAATGCGAAGATGCGACGCTATTTTGTCTATTCTCAGCCTGGCAAAGAAATCAGAAGTAGATATCATAACGTAAGGAATTGCACTACACGATGCGCTCCCCGGTCACGATGATTTCTCGGACGAACGGATCTGTTTCGTCAAAATCGGTGCGGGCAAAAGGTCGGCGGCGGCGAGCGCGGCAAACGGTCATTTCTTCCAGCACTTCCGGCAGTAGATCAACTATTTTGATCAACATTTTTGCCGCCCCGGAGGGTTCGCGCCGCCCCTGTTCCTACTGCTCCAGGGTTCGTTTTGATACGCCTGTCAATGCGGCAAAACATGCTTTTCTGTGAAGCGGATACAGGAATCAAGTGCTTTTCATACGGCGCTCTTGGGCCTCCATGTAGCGGCGGAGGGCGGCATTGATGCTGCTCTGGTAGCCCCGACCCTTTGTTTTGAAGAAATCCACTACGTCGGGATCAAGCCGGAGGGTGATCTGTCTCTTCCTGCCTGGCCACAGGGTGGCGCCGGTAAAGAAATCATCATTGAGCTCGGGTGCATCGGAAAAGTCGATATCCCTGTCCTTCATGGACTTAAGCTTTGCCCCGTCTGTTTTTGATTGCTTTCTCATATCTTGTGCGCTCATTTTTCGTTGCCTTTCTCATGGAAATAATGCGGATCGTTTCTTGTTCTCTTTCTGTGAAAATGAGGACGATGACGATCCCGTAGGACATCATGCCGACACCTGTCCACCGATCTTCTCCATAATCTGCACGGTCGTCTAATTTCACAAACAGCGGATTTTCGAACACCTGCCAGGCATCGGCAAAATCAATCCCGTGTTTTCGGATGTTTTCGCTGTTTTTGTTTTCGTCCCACTCGAAGCGCATTGTAGCTACAATAATAACTACATTTCGGACAAAGTCAATACCTTTTCCGGCAATCAGAAAGGCGACGATTTTACCGGAGAAAAGAGGCCACAAGTTTCAATGCTGCTGCGAAATCGCCCGGAGCAAGCCAGATTATTTCCCGGTCGGCGGAAAACCAGGTCATTTGTCTTTTGGCGTACATCCTGGTGTCGCGCTTGATCAGGGCAACCGCTTCTTCAAGCTTTGCCTTGCCGCGGACGACGGCGCTTAGATGCCGGTATCCCAAGGACTGCATCGGCTTCAGCGATTCAGCATAACCTCTGCTGATGAGCCCCTCCACCTCGTTTAGAAAACCGTCCGCCATCATCTGGTCAGTGCGTCGGTCAATCCGGAGGTTCAGTTCTTCCCGCTCCCGACGCAGACCAATCCGCAGTGATTCCCAGGGGGCTCTTTGAAAACGGTGCTCCTGCTGATGCTCGACAATGGAGCGACCGGTCAACTCCAGCACCTCCAGGGCGCGGACTATCCGGATGCCGTCGTGGGGATGGATAGCCGCGGCGGCACGGGGATCCCTGTTTTTGAGCGTTTCGTAGAGATAATTCTTCCCCTTCTCACTAATCTCCGCCTTCAGCTTTTTGCGCAGCGCTTCATCCGCCGGCGGCCCGTCTATCAATCCGCCGAGGAGCGCCCTGACATAAAGGCCGGTTCCCCCGACGACGAATGGCTGCTTTCGGGCCTGCTGCAGACAGATTATCGTTTTTGTTGCCACTTCCAGATAGCGCGAGGCGTCGAACGGCTGATCCGGATCAACGACATCGAGCAGATGGTGGGGGATGCGGCGCCTCTCCTCCGGGGTCGGCTTGGCTGTGCCGATATCCATCTGCCGGTAAACCTGCAGCGAATCGGCGCCGACGATTTCTCCCCGAAAATGTTCGGCCAGCTTCAGTGCAAATGCGGACTTCCCGACGCCGGTCGGCCCGAGAATGCAAATCAGCCGGTCGCGAAGAATATCAGGGGCGGCCATAACCGGCTATCTCCTCTTGAAGAGCTTTTCCAGCGCATACTTGGAAAAGGCGATCTTCAGCGGGCGGCCGTGCGGACAGGTGGCAATCCCCGGAAACCGGTCCAGTTCCCGACAGAGGCTCTCCGCCTCGGCGGCGCTCATGCGCTGATTGGCCTTGATTGCGCCCCGGCAGGCCAGGGAGGCAAATATCCGGTCGCGTCTTTCGAGCAGGGGGATATTTTTATCGACGCCGCCGCATTCGGACAAGAGATCGGCAAGCATCGTCCGGACATCGCCCTCCGCGAAAAAGGCCGGCACGGACTTGACGACCACCGAGTCGCCGCCGAACGGCTCTATTTCCATTCCGACATCGGCAAGGATCGGGATAGACTCGACAAGAAAGGAAAGCTCCCGCGGCGGCAGACTCATCACCTCCGGAAGCAGCAGCCGCTGACCGGCGCCGCGCTCCTTGGCCGCCTCGGCCTGTCTTCTCATTTTCTCAAATAAAACGCGCTCATGGGCGGCGTGCTGATCAATAATTACCAGTCCTTCCTCCCCTGCGAAGACAAGATAGGTTCCCTCTACCTGCCCCAGATAAAGCAGATTAGTAAAATAATGTTCCACGTCCGCCGCGTCTCCCTCATCAGGAACATTTTCGCAGGGCTGTTCAGGCGTTGAATCGTTAATTCCCTCCGTCCCTGCCGGTATTTTGGAAAGTTCGGACAAATCTGCCGGGCGCTCCGGAATTGCAGGCGCCCGATCATCATTCATTGCCGGATACGTTTGCCGCTCCGGGAAAAATGACGGCAGATCAGAACTCCGTCCCGGCTGACCGCCAAAATAGAGTTTCTGCGGGCCGGAAGAAATCCGGTAGCGCTTCAGGGCCTCTTCGACACGGTCATTATATGAACCAGGCGCCACCACCCCCGTGCGATTATCAGTGCGGTTAT
>JALNYO010000038.1 GCA_023229765.1 Syntrophales bacterium
CTTTTACTTTTTGTCCCGAATCTGTTACGTTTTTCATGGCGTCCTCCTTTGTGTATGGGTTTTGTTTGGCAACATTTCCATATCACATTTAGAGGACGCTTTTCCTATTTCCTAAGATAAAGCTCTCGGGGTGGTTACCGAAAACCCCAAAGACATTTGTGGTGTAACACATAGATATTGTTGATACAAATTCTATTTTCATGTAAAGGAGCAGCCCATGTCAGATATTACCCCTAAGGAACTGGAGCGCTGGCAGGAAACGACCCTGAAAAAGGCCGTCTCCAAATCGTCTGAACGACGTCCATCGTTTACCACCACATCCCATATCGAACTGAAAAATATCTTCACCCCGCTGGATGCCGGCGACGCTGATTACCTGCCGGATATTGGCTTTCCGGGGGAGTTTCCGTTTACCCGCGGGGTGCAGCCGACGATGTACCGGGGGCGTTTCTGGACGATGAGGCAGTACGCAGGTTTTGCCACTGCCGAAGAGACCAATCAGCGTTACAAATACCTGCTCGCGCAGGGACAGACGGGGCTGAGCGTCGCCTTCGATTTGCCGACGCAGATCGGTTACGATTCCGACCATCCCCTCTCCGATGGCGAGGTCGGCAAGGTCGGGGTGGCGATCGACACACTGAAGGACATGGAAATACTCTTCGACGGCATTCCGATGGACAAGGTCTCCACCTCAATGACCATCAACTCCACGGCCGCCATACTCTTGGCCATGTATATCGCGGTTGCCGAAAAGCAGGGGGTGAAAAGCGAACTGCTCCAGGGAACCATTCAAAACGATGTTCTGAAGGAATATTCGGCGCGGGGGACTTATATTTTCCCCCCCCAGGAATCGATGCGGATCGTGACCGACATCTTTGCCTTCTGCAAGAGCAATATCCCCAAATGGAACTCGATCAGCGTCAGCGGCTACCATATGCGCGAAGCCGGTTGCACCGCCGTTCAGGAGGTGGCCTTCACGCTCGCCGACGGCATCGCCTATCTGGAGGCGGCCATGAAGGTGGGGCTCGATGTCGATTCGATCGCCTCCCGGATCGCCTTTTTCTTCTGCTGTCACAACAATTTCCTCGAAGAGGTGGCGAAGTTCCGTGCCGCCCGCCGCCTCTGGGCAAAGATCATGAAGGAGCGCTTCCACGCGCAGAAGGACTCCTCCTGCATGCTGCGGTTTCACACGCAGACGGCAGGCTGCACGCTCACCGCGCAGCAGTTTGAAAACAACGTCGTCCGCGTCGCCCTGCAGGCGATGGCCGCGGTTCTCGGCGGCACCCAGTCGCTGCATACCAATTCCCGCGACGAGGCGTATGCGCTGCCGACCGAAGGATCAGTCACGATCGCCTTGAGAACCCAGCAGATTATCGCCCATGAAAGCGGCGTCGCCGACATGACCGACCCGCTGGGCGGCTCGTACGCCGTTGAGGCGCTCACCAATGAAATCGAGCGAAAATCAGTGGAATATATAAGGAAAATCGACGAGATGGGCGGGGCGATCAAGGCGATCGCCGCCGGCTACATTCAAAAGGAAATCGCGGATGCCGCCTACCAGTACCAGAAGGATATCGAATCCAAAAAACAGATCATCGTCGGCATCAACCAGTTTCAAACCGAAGAGGTTCCCCTGCGGGACGTCCTGCGCATCAAGCCGGAAGTGGAGGAGTATCAGAAACAGAAGCTGGCCCGGGTAAAGGCGGAGCGCGACAACGCAAAAGTCTCAAAAACCCTGGCCGCCCTGAAAAAAGCCGCGCAGGGAGAGGATAATGTAATCCCGCTGATTCTGAATGCCGTCAAGGCCTATGCCACCCTCGGCGAAATATCGGACACGCTCCGGGAGGTCTTCGGGGAATATACGCAGCAATAACATATTCTTAGGATGAGGGAGAAGTTTAATGTTCATAAAACTGGAGGGACGCGCTTAAGTCGCGTCCGGGAGAGAGCTTTGAAAATCTATACCCTTTTGTCATTCCCGCGCAGGCGGGAAAGCGAAGCTTAATGTTCATAATCTATAAGTTCCCGAAAAGACCAGATTCCCGTTTTCACGGGAATGACAATTAACAACATTTCGGGAGAAATTCAAAGCTCTCCGGGAAGTTAAGCACCTATAATAAAACGGTTTTTGGAAAGGGGAAAATATATGGCACGGACGATCAGAGTGCTCATCGCCAAACCCGGACTGGACGGCCATGACCGGGGCGCCAAGGTAATTGCCCGGGCGCTACGGGATGCGGGCATGGAGGTAATTTACACCGGCATCCGGCAGACGCCGGAACAGATTGTGAGCGCGGCAATTCAGGAAGGGGTTGATCTTATAGGACTTTCCATCCTGTCCGGCGCGCACAACCGGCTTTTCCCGAAGGTGGTCAACCTCCTCCGGGAAAAAGGGGCTGGCGATATCCTCGTTTTCGGCGGCGGAATCATCCCCGTGGACGATATCCCCGGACTGAAAGCGGCGGGAATAAAAGAAATTTTTCTACCCGGCGCCTCGACGGAGGATATCATTCAGTACATAAGGGACATCGTACCGGCGGCATGAAAGCGTTGAATTTTGTCATTTTGAGAAATGTCAGCGACGAAAATCTCGGAGATTATGATACCCATTTAAAGACGAGCTCGTGAAAAGTCGCTACCCGTCATTGCGAGGGGCGTGGCGATGTGGCGATCTCTATAGTTATTGATTATCAATAACTATAGAGATTGCCGCGCTTCGCTCGCGATAACAAAATGGCTATTTTTCGACTTTTGACGAAACCATCATTATTGACTACAGCGTTGTTAGGGGTTGGTCAATCGTGAAGCGCCACGCGCAGAACCACTCCGGGGGATGGTCGTCCGGCGGACAGGCGACGCAGGTCGTTTTAATTCGAGGGTCGATCTGCGCAGCGAAGGTGCTGTATTCTACGACACCCCCGGATTTACAGGGATAATCAGCGAGCCCCCGTCTTTTGCGCGCCGTCTGGACACGGCAGTTATTCATCTGGAACAGCAGAACGTCCGGGCCCTCCTCAATCGTCTTCTGCACGTTTACCCCGGCGTACAGGCGAAAGCCCAGGGCCCGCTTCAGGCCGGGAAGCCCCGGATTTTCCGGCAGGTTCAGAAAACGCTTGATCGACCACGCCTCAAACGGGGAAAAACGGGCCCAGCAGGAATCGTTGCAGCGTTTGGCGTCAAAGAGACTGTCGCGGTTCTCGACCTCCTGAAACCAAATGCCGTCGTTGGCGAGCCAGTTTTTCCCCAGATCACCGATTACCTCCAGGAGTTTTTCCTTCGGCATCGCTGCCAGCGCCTTCGGTACGCCGTTTTCCAGCTCGAAGCCGAAGGCCTCGGAGAGCCGCTTCATCTGCAGCGCGCTGCTCTTGTCCCAAACAGCGCCCATAACATCAAGGGCCTTGGCCATCCCCATCTGATGCTCCACTTCCTTAAACCAGAGGGTGTGGTGAACCATCGTCCGGTGAAAAAAATCGACAACGAGTCCGACCAACTCCTCCTGCTTAAGCTCCTCCATCTTTTCGGCTACACCGGTCACTGTTTTTCCCCCTGCAAATTTTTTTTGTTTCCTCTGGAAAGTCAATTACCTCATCCGTTATTAATTTGTATGAAAATCCCCCCATCCCCCCTTTACCAAAGGGGGGATGGGGGGATTTTCATGCTTCGCTGTGCCCGCCCCGGGCATGGGGGTTTATGAACATCAAGCTTCGTTTTTATCCGCCTTTGGCAAGGCGGGCTGTCGTGATGATTTCAGCGTATTACACTGAATTTAATCCTGTTTTTTTGCGGCCCAGTAGCGGCGTTCCGCTTCGAGGTGTTCAAGCAGGCGATCCAGCGGCCAGTTCCGGTTTTCTTCTGTCAGCATGCAGAAGATGGGGCGCTTGAGCTCCCCTTCGCCCGACGGAAAGCTGCCCAGAATCGTCCTGACCTGCTCCTCGGTAAAACCGAGGAGCAGCAGGATTTTCGTCTTTTCGTCAACAAAGGAATCGTTGGTCCTGTTTTGCAGGATATCAATGACCGTCTCCCCGTTTTTTTCGGAGGCACTCATCAGGAAAACGTGACAGCCTACCGCTTCGTCAAGAAAAGTGCTGATGCGCGACGCATCCTCACTGTTGTAACCGTAGATCAACACCCCCAGCGCTTCCATAACCATCCCTTTGCGCCCATTTACATGACAATGCCCCTTCTTCCCTTATCCCCCCGGAGACGGAGAGGGGCGGATCGGGATTACCTGCCCTTGTAAACTGCCGGGCGTTTATTCATAAAGGCCGTGATGCCTTCGCTGATGTCATCGGTTGTGCAAACGTCGCCGGAGGACGCGCCTTCCAAGAAAAGTCCGGTCCGCTGATCCGCCTGGGCGCCGTAATACATGATCTTCTTCGCCATTTTCAAGCCGAGCGGACTCGTTTTTGATAACGTTTCCGCGGTCTTTTGGACAAATTCAGCAAACCCCTCCGGCTCCGCGATGAAATTGGCCAGACCATAGTCCAGCGCCTTTTGCGCATCAATTTTCTCCGTCATAAAGATCGCCTGCTTCGCCTTGCCCATCCCGATGAGCCGGGGCAGGCGCTGGGTTCCTCCCCAGCCGGGGAAAAGGCCAAGATTGACCTCCGGCAACTGGACAAAGGCCTTGCTGCTCATGATCCGCAGATCGCAAGCCAGCGCCAGCTCCAGACCTCCGCCCATTGCGGCGCCGTTTATCGCTGCAATCACGGGCTTGGACAAGGTCTCCAATCTGGTAAATACCTCATGACCGCGATCGGAAAAGCGCATCATATCCCCGGGGATTCCCGACGCAAAGCCGGACATGTCAGCGCCGGCGCAGAAATTCTTACCCGCGCCGGTGATGATTAGACACCTGATGTTGACGTCTTTTTCCACAACATCGAGCACTGCATTGATCTCGTCCAGGAAAGCCAGGTTGAGGGCGTTGGCCCGCTGGGGTCTGTTTAAGGTAAGCGTCGCCACCATCTTGTCGTCAACCGCAAATTTGATGTTTTCCGGCTCCGCCGCCGAATAGAATCCCTGACCGGCCTTCCTGCCCGTCTTCCCCTCTTTCACCATCTTCACGAGCAATGACGATGCCTTGTAGCGCGCCTCTTTAAACTTTGCATACAGGCGGTTGAGTTCATCCACCACGACGTCCAGGCCGATATCGTCAGCCATCCGCAAGATGCCGCGGGGGAAGCCGAGTCCCAGTAATGTGCCGACGTCAATATCGCTTTTGGTCGCGACCTTGTCAACCAGCAGGTTTGCCGCCTCATTGATCGCGATTACCACTACCCGGAGCGGGTCAAAGGTGCGCCCGGCGCTCAGCGGAATTTCATTTTTATTGGCAGGATCGGACCAGTCATAAAACCCTTTCCCGCTCTTTTTTCCCAGCAAGCCGGCCTTGAAAAGCTCGGTCAGATTGGTCGGCGGACCCCACGACTCGCCAATGGTTTCCTTAAAGTAATTGCTGACATGGTATTGAACGTCGATGGCGCCGTTTCCCAGGACGTCGAGCAGCTCGAGCATGCCCATCGGCAAGCCCAGTCGGTACTTGATTGCGGCATCCACCTCAAAGGGAGTGGCAACCTCCTTGTTGTGCAACACCCAGGCCGCCTCGTTCGAAAACGGCACGAAAATCCTGTTTACAACAAACCCGGGAACGTCCTTCCGCACATAAATGGAGGTTTTCCCTAATTTTTTCGTGAAAGCTTCAATAATCTGCACGGACTTTTCGTCAGTTTTCTCACCGTAGATAATCTCCACAAGTTTCATGACCGGAACCGGATTGAAAAAGTGGAGTCCGACCACCCGGCCGGGGTCATCCAGGACCTTGGCGATCTCCGTGATACTGAGGGAAGAGGTATTGGTGGCAAAAACTGTCTTCTTCGGGCAAAGTTTCGCGGCCTCGCTCAAAACCTCATGCTTCAGCTTCATTATTTCCGGCACTGCTTCAACGATGATGTCGGCATCCTTCACCGCCTTTTTCAGATCAACAATCGGCGTGATTGCAGCCAATAGATCGTTCTTCTGAGCCTCCGCCATCCTGCCCTTTTTTACCCGGCGCTCCAGATCTTCCTTGATGCGCTGATAGCCTCGCTGCACAAATTCTTCATTGATGTCGCGCAATACCACTTTATAACCGGCCATCGCCGCTACCTGCGCTATGCCATGTCCCATAGCGCCCGCCCCGAGAACTACAACCTTTTTAACGTCCATGAAATCCCTCCTGATTATTTTATAGCGACTCAAGGCCCCGCAAAACGGTTTATCAAGAAAACTGCCGGACATCCGCCCTTCCAAGACCTTTGCGTTGCTTGGAAATTATTTTGAAAATATCTGCTGTTTTGTATATTGAATGGCCTTGCCGCTGTCAAGTTTTTTGTATGATACTTTTTTCTTGACACCACACCTTTCCCTGACGTATGGTCAGCAACACTTCATAATCCTTTGCAGACAATGACTTTTAATGTTGTTCCATTTTCCCCGGTCAGTTTCAGAAACGGCTCAGATTCGCACGTATCGGTCAACAGCTTCGCTGGATGCTTTTTAGACAAACGAAAAAACGAAGACATTTTGAACGGTATTATCGGCGGTTCCAAAGGGGTTGCGGGGTAGCATGCAGGCAATTCCCGCATTTTTTGAAGAAACAGAGGGTTTTTTTCAAGAAAAGGAGGGACTCAATATTATGCAACGATTAGCTTCTTTTTTCACCTATCTGATGAAACATTACCTTCCCGACGCCTATCTTTTTTCCATTCTTCTGACATTTCTGGCCGCGATCCTGGCACTGATCTTTACAGACGCCGGCTTCACGAAAATGATGATGGCCTGGGGAGGCGGCATCTATGGAATAATCGCCTTTGCGTTCCAGATGATCCTGATTCTGGTAACCGGGCACTGCCTGGCGCTGAGCCCGCCGATCAACCGTCTGCTGGTCTGGATTGCCGGCATCGGCAATACCCCCGTCAAGGGCGGCATGATCGTCGCCTTTGTCGCGGCGCTCTGCTCCTTTTTGAACTGGGGATTCGGATTAATCGTCGGCGGACTGCTGGCGATGGAGGTGGCAAAACGCAACCGCAAAGCCGACTTTCCCTTTTTGATCGCCTCCGCCTACGCCGGTTTTGTCGTCTGGCATCAGGGATTTTCCGGGTCAGTCCCGCTGGTTATCGCCACGGCCGGCAGCGCCCAGAATTTCATTGAGAAGATGCTGGGAACGGTCACCCCTGTTTCCCAGAGCATTCTGATGCCCTTCAACCTGCTCCCGGCGATTCTTTTGATCGTCACGCTGCCGTTTCTGATGGCCATGATCTATCCTGCCGAAAAAGACGTAAAAACGATCCCGGAAGACAGGCTCAAGGAACTGAGTGGGGATTTGCCGAACGTGCAGATGCCGCAGAACCCGACTCTCGCGGAAAGGATCGACCACAGCTACACGATCAACATGATCTTCGGGCTGATGGGACTTATCTACCTTTATTTCCATTTTTCAACCAATGGTTTCGATCTCAACCTGAACATCGTCATCTTCATCTTCTTCATCGTCGGCGTTATTCTGCACGGGAAACCGATAAACTATATCAAGGCGGTGAACACCGCGATCAAAGGCGCCGGCGGAATCGCGCTGCAGTTTCCGCTTTATGGAGGCATCCAGGGGCTCATGATCGGCACCGGCCTGGCCAAGGTGATCGCCGGCTGGTTTGTGGCCGTCTCTGCCCCGTCCACCTTCTATATGTTGCAGTTTTGGGCTGCCGGCGTCATCAACATGTTTATCCCGTCCGGCGGTGGGCAATGGGCCGCGCAGGGGCCAATCACGATCGAGGCGGTCAAGATGATGGGGATTGACCCTGTCCGCTCGGCGATGATGGTGGCCTGGGGCGATCAATGGACAAACATGATCCAGCCCTTCTGGGCTCTGCCGCTTTTGGGGCTGGCGGGCCTCTCGGCGCGCGATATCATGGGCTATACAACCATGGTCCTGATTTACGCAGGCGTCATCTTCAGCATCTTTGCCCTGCTCATCGGCGCCGGCGTCTTATAGAAAAAACCTTGCAAGGGGCAAAGGCGCGCCTGCAGGCCTTTGCCCCCTTGCACCACCACCGCAACGTGCAAATATTTATTTCCATGTATCAGGCACAACAAACGATGGAAATATGCGCATGTCGGAGTCGGGCAACCACGGGGGGTTGCCCCTACGTTGTCGCGTCCGCGGCGGTTGCCTGAATCCCCAAAAACGTTGCTACGTAAGACACGGATATTGTTTATATAAATTCTATTTTCATACAAAAAACTGTTTTTATCAAAACATCCTCACAAGGGTTTGTGCCCGCAACCCAGAACGTCGAAAAGGACGGTCATTAAAAATTCTCAGCAAACATTCTTTGTTACAATGCGCCATCATGCATATTTCATTGCCCTTTGTGACGATAACTGTCATCGGCGCCTCAATGATAATGAACTCCACAAAACGTATGCTTTGTGATATAAGTCGCGGCAACATGGGGCAATGCCCGGGAAACAGAATAAAAAACTCGCTTTGAGCGACGGCAAGAAAGGATTAATCATGAATGATTTAGAGAAGGTAAAGCATTTGATCGCACATTGGATCGAGCATGAGCAGGAACATGCCGCTGATTATGAGGCATGGGCAGGAAAAATTCAGCATCTTGAGGAAGGGGCGAAAATAGCGCCCGCTTTGCGAGAGGCAGCGCAAAAGTTGCGTGAATCGGTGGAGTGCCTCGTCAAACTAAGCCCCCACAAAGAAGGATGAAAATGGCGGGACGCGCTTTGTCGCGTCCGGGCGGTTGCCCGGAAGGCAACCCATTATAAATCAGTAATTTATGCACGCAGTTTGCATGAAAATCTCCCCATCCCCCTTTGCCAAAGGGGGGCAAGGGGGGATTTTCATGCTTCGTTGTGCCCGTTTCGGGCATGGGGGTTTATGAACATTAAGCTTCGTTTTCAAGTGACTAAATGGTAGAAAATTTTATTAGCGGTCTTTCCGGATACCTGCAAGGTTCTTTAGCGCTGTCATTTCTGGCCGTTTACCTTGCCGGGGTGCTGGTGAGCTTCACCCCCTGCATGTATCCGGTCGTACCGATCACCGTTGCCTATATCGGCGCCCGGGGCGCAGGGTCAAAGACAAGAGGATTAATCCTCTCGCTCTTCTACGTTGCGGGTGTGGCCGTCACTTACACCATCCTCGGCGCCTTTGCCGCGCTTTCCGGCAAGCTGTTCGGCCAGATACAGTCCAACCCCTGGACCTATTTTTTCATCGGCAACCTCTGTATGCTTATGGGATTATCAATGCTGGGCGTCTTTTCTTTCTCTATCAGAATGCCTGACTTTATAAGCAGGCCCCGGGATAACAAAAATTCAAAAGGGATAACAAGCAGTTTCCTTGTCGGTGCGGCATCCGGGCTGGTGATGGGCCCGTGCACCGCCCCAGCCCTCGCCGTCGTCCTCGGCTATGCGGCGACCAGACAGAATGTCCCGCTGGCCGCCGGGCTGATGTTCGTTTTTGCCTTGGGAATGGGAACGCTGTTGATTCTGGTCGGCACATTCGCCGGACTCCTGGCAGGCATCCCCAAATCAGGCGCATGGATGGAGCGGATCGGCAAGGCCTGCGGGTGGATTCTGCTGGCGGCGGGCGAATATTTTCTGGTCAACGCGGGAATGCTCTGGCTTTAATGAACGGTATGTTACAAATGCATAGGGCGCTGTCCCCATTAAAAATAAGGAGTTACAACAATGGTTAAAATGATGACCTGGAAACGGTCGGCTTTCACAGCAATAATGATTGCCGCGATTTTTCTGATCGCAAACAACGCCCTTTCCATACAGGCGCCTGCCAGCGCTGACAAGGCCCCGGATTTCATCCTCAAGGATACGAACGGCGAGACCTTTCGTTTGGGCAATTATAAGGGAAAGAAACCGGTGCTGGTTATCTTCAGCACTACCTGGTGCCCAACCTGCATAAGCGAGATCCCCCATTTCCAATCCCTGTACTCGATATACGCGAACAGGGGGCTGGAGATAGTGAACGTCTATGTTCAGGAGTCCAAGGCCAAGGTGTCAAAATTCTCCACTCGCCACAATCTCCCCTACCGCGTGCTCTTGGATGAATCCGGTATAGTGAGCGGATTTTACGAAATCAGGGGAGTTCCTTCCCTGGTGCTGGTTGATAGGAAGGGTTTTATTGTCTGCCGCGAATGCACGCAGATCGAGCCCTATCTTGATGCAGTCCTGAAAAATAAGTGAGAGCGTTATCGCCTTTTTTTGCTCTTCCGGGCTCTGTCATAGATACAGAAGATATTGGAAATACTTGATTACTGCTTCTGCGGGAATGATGGGTTGGCTGATTTCGCGTTAAATTCAAAACTAAGAGGTAATTGCAAAACCATTTGTCATTCCCGAATGTCTCTATCCGTCCCCGAAGGTTCTTATCGGGGATAACGGCATTCGGGGACGAATATGGTTTTTCAAGCAGTTAGAACCAGACTCCCGATCAGAATCGTTGCGGGAATGACAAGAATGGGGAGTTTTGCAATTGCCTCCTAAGTAAGGGCCATTCAAAACTTTTCAAGTCAGGAGGCAAAATGAGCGTACTGATTCATTTTTCGATATTCCCAACCGACAAGGGGACAAGCGTCAGCCCCTATGTGGCCAGGTCGCTCCGCATTATCAGGGAAAGCGGCCTGCCTTATAAGCTGGGGCCGATGAGCACGGCGATTGAGGGTGAAAACTGGGAGGCGGTTATGAAGGTTGTCGAGAGATGCTTTCAGGAACTGCAGAAGGATGCGGAGCGAATATATATGACGCTCCAGATGGACTACCGGGCGGGGGCTGTAAACAGGATTGAAGGGAAGATAAAATCAGTAGAGGATAAGCTCTAAACGCGCCTCGTTTTTAAACATTCTACCGTAACTATTCAGCATGATTGTCAGTGGCGACCTGATACTGCCTTAAATCTGGCGGTTTGAAAATGTATCCTTCTTGAGGTAATTGCAAAACCATTTGTCATTCCCGAATGTCCCTATCGGGAATATGGTTTTTCAAGCAGTTAGAACCAGATTCCCGTTCAGAATCGTTGCGGGAATGACAAGAATGGGGAGTTTTGCAATTACCTCTGTTGATTGTTATTTTGTTTGTAACCGTTCCGGACGCTACGAAGCGCGTCCCTCCAATTTTATGAACAGCGTTCATGCTTCTTTGTGGCGGTGTGCCGTCATGAGTGTTTCTCTTGTCACAAAAAAGAGGGACTCGCCAACAGCGAGCCCCTCTTTCCAAGTTCATGTGTCACCAAGCTTTTTAAAGATCAAAGCCGGGGACAGGATTTTATGATTTTCTCACGTTCTGCCATTCAGGCAGGGCCATCCGATATCTCTTCCTGTAAACCGAAAACCCGATCATTCCGAGTCCGACAATCATGAGCGCCCATTCTGCCGGTTCGGGAACAACGGTGACATTTGTCGAGTAGTTAAGGTCCTGAGATATATATCCAGAGGTAATTGACTGGCGCATCCATATGGCCAGAGCTCCGCTCCCTGCAAAGCTGAAATTAGTCAGGATGGTATTATTAACATAGTACTTCAACTGGGCCAATGTCTCCGAGCCTGCAAGCGTATTAGGAAATTCAGGTTCGGCAACCGCTTCCCAGGCAATATTCCCGTTGACAAGGTCAATCGTTTTGGCCAAAACCTCTCCCTGAAAATATACAGTACCTACAGCGTCATAGGCGTAAATAGTTGCATTCATAGGACTGCCGTCTGAGTTAGTCAGATCCCAGACGCCGGTCGTTCCTATTTCGTTTTTCAGTTCGTAGCTGAAGGCTCCCCCAGGATAGTCCGTCGCAATGTAACTCAAATTACCTACAATCGGATCCGCTACAGGGCTGGAGTAAGAGGAGGAACTGATCGTGCCCTCGTTGAAGGTTAAAGTTCTTACTATTGGACTATTTATGTTTTGCCTGGCAACGCGCAACTCCATCGTGGGCTTATCATACCCACCCCCAGTTCCTACGCTGTAGTATATGTCCGAATACGCAAAAGCATTGGCACTGACAAGAAGCGCCGTTATAAATACCAGAAACATAAATAATTTTTTCATAGCCTATTTTCCCCTTTCTTTAGACAGCATCCTTTCGAGTTCCCCCTTCAAGGATGTGCCTGATAACGCGCCGATCGCTTTTTTCGCCTCGGATACGGCCTCTGCTTCCTCTTTCTTCCCAAACAGCGTCATGGCAAGGTGACCACGGACAACCGCGTTTTCCGGATCTATCGCCACCGCTTCTCGCAGGTAATACTCAGCTTTTTTCAAATCACCTGTTTTATAGTAATACCAGCCAACGGTGTCCTTCGCGCCTGTGCCTGTGCCCTCTGACTCAAGAAGAGCGACAAGTTTTGCGGCCCTTTCCGGCTCCTTCTTCACCTCAATGTAAAACCAGGCGAGATGATTGGCAAAGAGCATGTTGCGTGGAAAACGCCTTTGGAGTTGAGAGTATATATCCTCTGCATCTTTGTCAAGATTTATTTTTTCGTACCGGGCGGCAATATTTATCATGAAATTGACATCGTCCGGTCGCGCTTTCAACGCCTGACGATAACTTTCCCCCGCGGTGGCCGAATCTTTTTTCAGAGCGTAGATGTCGCCCATCATCAGTTTTATCAACGAGATATTGCCTTTTTCCTGCGGATACCCTTTCAGCAGCGCCAAGGCGTCATCAAAGCGCTGGCCTGCCACCAGCACATTGACATATCCGCCCAGGGAGTTTATGTCCCGCGGCGAACTTTCAAAATATTTTCTGCTGAGCCTGTTCGCACCTTCCCGGTCCCCCGCCACAAGCCGCGCCCAGGCGAGTTTGTTCTGGATAAAACCTGCCTTCGGGTTAGCTGCCGCTGCCTTTCGGTAGAGGCCCTCTGCCTTATCCACCTTGCCGGTGTTGAGAAAGGCATCGCCCATCTGGAGCATCAACATGATGTTGCCCGGCTCAACGGCCAAAACTTTTTCGTAATAGGCAAGGGCCTTCGGGAAATCGCCGCGGCGATAATAGATATCCCCCAGCATCGTCCAGGGGGGCGTTGTTTTCTCGCCCAGGGCGATGGCCCGCAGGGCATGTTTTTCCGCGAGCGCGACCACCCCTTCGGCGAGATAAAGCTCCGCCAGCAAAAGCTGGGGGCGGGGATCTTTAAGCGCCTTCGTGGCAATCTTTTTTAGTGTATTAATGGCTTCTTTGCGATCCCCGGCCTGGATTTGCGCCTGCACCTTGAGCCGCAGGCCAAGAAGATCATCAGGATTACGACTGAGCATCCCCTCGATCAGCAGCTCCGCTTCCTTCAGGGCGCGCGCGGCGAGCAGGCTCTGGCCGGCGCGATAGAAGAAGATTGTAAAGCCGGGCATTATCTCCGCCGCTTTTTTGTAGTACGCGGCCGCATCCATGAATTTCCCCGCGGAAAAAAAATACTGCCCGTACAAGTAGTTCAGATCCGCATTCTGCGGATACCTTGTCAATCCTCCCTTCAGGCAGCTAACAGCTTCTTTTTCCTCCCTTACCAGAAAATCGAATTTGACCTTCTTTACCAGTCCCTCGCCGTCGAGGCTGGCGCAAGCGAATTTACTCATAATCTCTTTGGCCTTGGCAATCTCGCCCTTTTGAACATAAAGGCTGGCCATGTAAGCCGAAACATTTATCGTCGGCGTACCTTTGGATTTTTTGACGGCCTCCTGAACTTTGGCAAAGGCCATATCGTACTTTCCCTCCGCCGCCGCGATTTGCGCCTCCATAAGGTATCCGTCCGACAGGTGATCCGGACTATTCAGCAACGGCACAACCCGGTTTTTCGCCTCCTTGACATCGCCATAAAGCAGGTAAAGCTCTCCCAAAACCTGATTCACCTCCGGATACTCCGGCCGCAAACGGAGCGCCGCCTGCATCTGCTCGAAGGCGTTTGTTACCTTCCCCTGCCGCAGGAGGGCCATTCCCATCAGATAAAACGCCTCCGCGTTGGAGGAATCCCGTATCTGGTATTGCTGCAGATCCTTGATAGCCTCCTCGCTTTTGCCCTGTTCGAGAAGTCCACGCACGCGGGAAAATATTTGTTTTCTTTCCTGATCGGCAATCTTTACGGTTATTTGAGGAGCGACCTTTTCGATAATGGTGCTTTTCGGTACAGAAGGTCGATTTACCCATTTGACAATGCTGTCAAAAAACAAGACAACCATTACAAAAAGGACAAGGCCGAGCTCCAGAGCCATTTGCTTCCACATATCTTTTTTACGCAAAGCCCTCCGGAAGCGAACCAGCAGCCCCGGACGATGACTTTCTCTTGATGTGTCGCTATCCATTTTTCCAACCCTTCTTATTCAAAAGATAAAATCTGCAAACATGCCGCGGAAACGGTTGCCTCCGAGAGAGCTTTGAAAATCTATACCCTTTTGTCATTCCCGCGCAGGCGGGAATCTATAAGTTCCCGAAAAGACCAGATTCCCGTTTTCACGGGAATGACAATTAACAACATTTCGGGAGAAATTAAAAGCTCTCTCCGAGGGTGTTTCCCCAAAAACGCAGGGAATAATATCAGACGTTTTCTGTTTACTCAAACCACTGGATGTGTTAGATTTCCCATCGTCATCCTGAGAAAGCTTTGAAAAATTGTCTTTGTTAATCCGGAAATGAGTGCATTAAGTACTGATATACAATGACTATTATTTTTACCGACCGCCCAGGACGTGACGGAGCGCGTCCCTCCAATTTCATGAGCATTGCCTTATGAAGATATCCGTAAACTTCGTTTTTATTCTTCCTTGTGACGGCTTGCCTGCATGAGGATTTCATAGAGAAACATCCATGATAAAAAATACGACTGCCGTGAACGGCGATCAACGGCCTGCCCTCCCAACAGACAATCGTACCTACAAATTGAGCAGTATAACATTTTTCATTCTCACCTTTTTTTCCTTCTATTACGTTTTACGGGATCTGGCACACAGCATAATCGGCAATGAACTTGCCCAGCACGCGCCCCTGGTTTTCGGGATTGTCTTGTTTCTGCTTTACCGGGACCGAAAAGCGCTGCGGCAACTGTTCCGGGAAAAATCAGATAACGGTTCTGTCTTTCTCTTTCTTACAGGTTTAAGCATGAATGTTTCCGGGCAGATACTGGGCATAATGTATCTGTCGCAACTGTCATTCCCCCTGACAATCTATGGCATGATCCTTTACCTCCACGGGCCCCTCGCCGCCCGGAGATTGATTTTCCCGCTGTTTTTCATGTTGTTTGCCTTTCCGATTCCCGGCAAAATATACTTCGAGGTCGTCTTTCCGCTGAAACTCTTTGTAACCAAGGCGGCAACTATTATCCTTGCGGCCGTCGGCCAGGACGTGAAGAGCGAGGGAAACATCATTAAAATTTCTTCGACTGTAATCGGGGTTTCCGATGCCTGTTCCGGGTTGAACTCTCTGATGGCCATGCTGACGCTTTCGATCTTTTACACAAAAATGACGCTCCGACGCACCATTCACAAAAGTGTGGTCATCCTGCTCATGTTTCCCACAGTGATGGCGGTCAATGTCGTTCGGGTCGTCGCAACCTGCCTGATCGCGGTAACCTGGGGAGACGAGCTGGCATCGGGAAAACTTCATACATTCTGGGGTATTTTTGTTTTCACAGCATCCGTCCTGGGCATGCTGGCGTTGACCAATATCTTGATCCGCAGGGAGAACCGCGAGGCAGAGAATGGGTGAAAAAAGACAGTACATCGTCATCTTTCTGCTGCTGGCCACAGGGCTCGTAAGTAACTATCTCTACCTGCGGAATACAAACCCAGTTACACAAAAACTCCCGATTGAAGTTCCCTTGGCCAACGCCGGCTGGCAGGGAGCGCCTTATTATATCTCCGACAGCATCAGCAGAGGCAGCGAGATCTCACGGGAGTACCGTTTCCAGGACGGGATGCCCATGAACTTTCTGGTACTGCTGAAGAAAAATGCCTCCCATGATCCGTGGGTTTGTTACAGTGGGCTGGGGTGGAACCTTACCGAAACAAAAGCCTTAACAACATCATCTAAAAAAATTGTCATGGCGGGCCTGCAGGGGCGGATGAAAAACAGGGAAATAATCATCTACTATGGTTTTCTCATCGGGACACGGATAATCGCCGACGGCATCGAACGTAAATTCCACGAGTCCCTGCAACGCGTGCTTTACGGCTACGACAGGCAGGTTTTTATTGAGGTGACAACCGTTGTGCCGGAAGGGGAAATAAAAACGGCAGAGGCCTATCTTCAAAAATTTCTGGAAGACATGGAAAGCAATCTGCTTGTCAAATCTCAGTGACCTTTTGGGGAAATACTTTACTCAGACGCTTGTTTGCGGAAGGATCTGACCACGCTTACGGTAAACAGCATAACTGATAAAGCCAAGACCCATAAATAGCAGCAGCCACTCCGCTGGTTCAGGAACAACCGTTACTTTTCCCCCAATAAACTCCTGATTGCTACCGCCGATAGGCGTGTAAATTCTCATCATGCTGAAGTCGTAACTGGCCGCGTCGATCCGCGCCGAGGCGTCAAGCCAGGCCGCTGAATCAGCAAAAGTCGGCGTGGACGGGGTGAAAACACTCCACATGGCAAACTGGATAGCGGCTACTTTTACCGGGTTCAACTCCAGTTGGCTCATCAACCAGCCCACCTGCTGATACTTCTTCAAGGTCTCTGCCGGATCGGCGCCGACAAACTTGGTTTTTGATATGTCGGAAAGAGATGAAACCAGAACGGTAAAAGAGCTGGGGACATAGCTCGTCGTGAGAAAATCGTCGCAGTAATAATTGGCCTTTGCGCCTCCATCTATATTGCCGCCAACGGCGCCAACATAGTACCCGCCACCGGTTGTTACCGGAAGCGTCATGAGATTGAGCGTTTCGGAAAACGCCGGCGATGCCGCAAAAAATACCAAAACAAAAAAGACCGCAATCTGTTTTTTCATAATTCTCACCTCTTTTAAGCTGTTCCCACTCCTGACCGATCGGCCTGAATGGTAACAAATTAATTAAAAAAATCAAGCATATTTTACAGTTTATTTTTTTCTTTCGCCAAGGCCTCATTGAGTCTGTCTTTCAACGGCCCGGGACTCAGCCTGGTGATGATTTTTTGCGCTTCCGCCGCCGCTTCGCTATTTTTTTGCAATGCAAACAGGGTCAGCGCCAGATGCGCGCGAACACTATCCTGATTCGGATCCAGCGTCAACGCCTCCCGCAGGTAACGCTCCGCGGCGCTGAAGTCCCCCGTTTTGAAATAGTACCAGCCGATGGTGTCTTTGAGCTCCGGTCGCTCTTTTTCCGCCTTCAGGACCTCAATAAACCCCGCGGCCTTCTGGGGCGCATTCATTCTCTCCACATAAAACCACGCAAACTGATTGCTAACCAGGGGACTGTTTGGCAATCTATTCCTGATATCCAGGTAATATCGCTCCGTCTGGGCTTCCGGGGCATACTTTTCGTAACGGGAACCTATATTGAGAGCCAGATTGACGTCGCCCGGGCTCAAAGTCAGCGCGGAGGCGTAGTTTTCTGCGGCCCTTTTGAAATCATTCTTCAGAATATAAATATCCCCTGCCAGGTACCGCAAAGACGAATCCCTCGGCAGTTTCCCGATCGCTCTTTTCATAACCTCCAGAGCCTCATCAAGACGGTTGGCGGCTACCAGCGTGTTGGCGTATGCCAGAGATGCCTGTGGATCCTTCGGGTTTTCCCGGAGATATTCCCGGTTCATGGCCAGGGCCCCCTCGTAGTCGCCGCCGCGGGCTTTGGCCCAGGCTATTTTTGTCTTCAGGGATTTGTTTTTGGGATAAAGCGCCGCTGCCTTCATGTAGCGTTTCCCGGCATTTTCATGCTGGCCCTGCTGCAGAAGGATATCCCCGGTCTGCAGCAGAGCAACGATATTATCAGGTTGGACTTCCAGAACTCGTTCGTAATATGCCAGCGCCTGGGTAAGTTGTCCGCGGGCAAACAGGATATCGCCGATCATCAGGTGGGGGTATACCGTTTTTTCTCCCAATTTCATCGCCTTGTAGGCGTTTTTTTCCGCCTGTACGACCATCCCGTCCTGCCAGTAAAGATTGGCCAGTACGATGTAAGGCCGTGGGGCATTGGGAACCAGCGCGGTTATTCTGTTCAGGGTGTCCCTGGCCTGAGGGCGGTCGCCGGCCAAAAGCTGGTACTGGAATTTGAGCCCGAGGATCAGGATGCTGTTGGGGAATTCAACTGTCAGGGAATCGATCTGTTTTTTTGCTTCACCCGTTCGTCCGGCCGCAAGCATGCTCTCGCAGAGGCGGTATCCGATTATCTCGGCGTGGGGGGCCGCGGTCAATGCCTTTTGATAATAGACTGTTGCATCCTGAAACTTACCCTTATTGAACAGATGCAAACCGTAACGGTAGTTTACTTCCGCACTTTCGGGAAAACGTTTCAACGCCTGCTGGAAACTCAAGAGGGCCAAAGCGTCGTTACCTGCTTCAGAGTAAACTTTTGCCAGACTCAACAGCTCCTCCAACGAGGCGGTCTCGAGATTAATTTTTCCGACAATCTCAGCGGCTCTTTTTTTGTCGCCTTTTCTGATGTAAAGATCGGCAAGGTAGGTTGAGATCCTTACCTTTGAGGGGGCTTTGGCGATTTGCAGGGCATCGTCGGCTTTGCTCAGGGCCAGTTCCAACTTTCCTTCCGCCAGCAGCGCCTCGGACTCCAAAAGCAGGCCCTGCTGAAGATAGTTATCCGCCTGTGATAGCTTGCCGGCCATTTTCCGTGCCGCCTTTTTGTCGCCGGCAAGCAGATAGATTTCGCCCAGTCTTTCCTGCGCCGCATAGTAGTTCGGGCGGAGTTTAAGCGCCTCTTGCAGATACTTATGGGCAACCTGAACCTTACCCTGCCTGAGGTAAATGACTCCGGTCCAGTAATTCGCATCCGCAAAAGTCGGGTCCTTTTCCAGATGTTTCAAAAGCAGGCTCAGCGCTTCGGACAGATTCCCCTGCTCGATTGTCCTTTTCACCGGTTCGAGAAAAGCCTGCCGCTGCGCATCATTAAAAACGACCGTTTTTTCAGCCTGCACGGCCGCCTGCTTTTTTTGATCCCTGGCAAAATATTCGACAATATCCGCAAAAAAGAGGGCAGCAATGGCCGCTACGACCAAAAAGCCGCCGGTCAGGATACGATAAATTCGCTGTCGCCGCATCCTGCTTTGGATCAGGGCATGTTGCTCCTCAGCCTCTTGAAACGGATCCTCTTCACAGTCTTTCTGCATGTCAAATTTATCTTCTTTCATTTATCGCCTCTTTTATAATGATTGCCGGAATATTCGAGGATTGAGACCAGGACGGTGATAAAAAACGCCTGGATGACCGTCAGGACGCCCTCAAAGGCGCTCGCCCCCCTCAGGGTAATGGCGCTGATTCCGAGGGTGGAACAGAGAAAAAATATGAAGAAGACGGTCTTTCTTTTGTCATTAAAGATAGCGAAAATACGGTGATGGATGTGGTCAGTGCCGGCATAGTCAATCCATTCCTGGAAGTTTTTCACCTTGCCGGTTATGACCCTTTCTATCGAGATATAGGCCATGTCGTAGATTAAAACCCAGAAAATAAGCACCGGCGTGGCGAAAGAAACAATCGGGTTGTTGTCGGCCCAGGCGGCCTTGATGGCCAAGGCGGAGAGGACAAAACCGAAAAAGGTGCTTCCGGCGTCGCCCAGAAAAATGCTCGCCGGCCTTTTAAAGCCGAAATTGAACGGGAAAAAACCGAGACAACTCCCCAGCATCGCAATGGCGATCCAGCCCATGAAGGGCTGATTGGTCTGATACGCCACCAGGGCGAGAAAAAGCGAAATTATCGCGCTGACACCCGTTGCCAGACCATCCATCCCGTCGATAAAATTCATCGCGTTTGTGATCCCCACGATCCAGATTATGGAAAAAAGGGCGTTCAGCAGATAGCCCCACGTTGTCTTGATCGGGAAAAGATCGAGGATAATCCCGCTGCGGATAAGCAGGATGACAACTACCACCTGAATCAGGAGCTTGTAGGAGGCTCGGACATTCTTCCAGTCGTCGATCAGGCCGACGATTGCCACGAAAGTTCCGCCGGCAATCAGCGCGATATCCCGGCTGTCGAGAATCATATTTGCCGCCAGGGAGGATATAAAGGCAATGATGATCGCCGCTCCCCCGAGCAGCGGCGTCACCCGGGCGTGGATCTTCCGGCCTCCGGGGGTATCAACGATATTCAGTTTTTTGGCGACGCTCATCATGACCGGGGTTAGAATTGCCGACGTAGAGAGGGCAATCAGGAAGATGTAAAGCCAGCGGCCGAGGCTGTCGAAAAACAGCTCGCGGACGGCAGGGAGAAGAAGGAGTGCAAAAATGAGCAGGCAGCAGCCCCACAATACCCGCAGAAATAAGAACCTCTGTAAATCTTTACCAAAAATCATAACGCCCCTCAACTCAAAATTTCCCGGATTGTCTCGCTTATCATCACCGCCTCTGTGTCGCCAAGAGATGGATAAATGGGGATGGAAACCGAATCCCTGAAGGCGGCCTCCGCCTCCGGACAGGCTGCGTTGATCCCGCAGTGATGGAGGGGCTCAAAAACCGGTCGGCGGCACGAGACGCCCTTTTGCCGGCAGCCATCCAATACTTCCCGGCTTTTCCCCGTTCTCAGGACGTAACGGAAGTAAATATGCTCTTTTTCCGGTGGACAGGAGGGCAGGATGACGGGACACCCCCGCAGGTTTTCGTCGTACAGGGCGGCGATCTCCCGTCGGCGCCTTATCATCCCCGGCAGTTTGGAAAGCTGCGTCAGGCCCATCGCCGCCTGCATATCCGTAAGCTTGTAGTTGTAACGCAAAGCCCAGTCGCCCTTTTCGTCGTAATCGCGGAAATCACGGATTTTCGCCAGCAACCGGGAATCGCTGCCGGCGACCATTCCCCCCTCGCCGGTGCAGATTACCTTCGTGGCATAAAACGAAAAGACCGACAGAACCCCGAAGCTCCCGGTGTAGCTTTGGCCGGATCTGCTCCCCAGGGACTGGGCGCAGTCCTCGATGACGGGAACGCCAAGCGAGACTATCTCGCGTATATCCGCCGGCATACCGAACATATGGGGGACGATGACGGCCTTGGTTCTTTTCGTCAAACAGCGCCTGATATCGTGGACATCGATATTGAAAGAGTTACTGTTTATATCGGCAATAACAGGAACGGCCCGGACAAGCCGCACGGCGTTTAAAAGCGCCGTGCAGACAAAGGAGGGGATCACGACCTCGTCATTTTCGCCTATATCCAGGGCAAAAAGGGCAAGATGGAGGGAGGCCGTGCCGGAGGATGTCGCCACTGCCTCCCGCACGCCGATCAGCCGCGAGAGGGCCTCTTCAAACAGGGAAACCTGCCTTCCCTGCGCGATATTTTGCGACCTGAGCACGGCGGAAACGGCGGCGATCTCTGCGTCGTCTATGGTTGGTCGTGCGTGGGGAATATCTTTCATCCTGCCATCCTGTCTTGAGAACAAATGGGCACTTATATGAACAGACGCAGGGGGACAAAAGCCTCCGCAAACAGAACCCGCCCCTGGATGCCCCTAAAGACGGCGGTGGAATGAACAATATCTTTTATCGATAATCCCCCGATGTTTGTCCTTGTTACCTGGGAGTTGTGGGCAAGGAGCGTCTCCAGTTTTTTTTCGACTGTCTCTTTAATATCAACAAATACGGAAGGGGAAAAATTCTGTGTTGTCGGTCCCTCGTAGAAAAGAACATTCCGGATGTAACGGGTGGCAGATACTGTCGCCTTGGCAAGGGTGCGGTGATCCTGGTGCGTGTCTTCGCCGTAATGAACAAAGATAAAGTCGGGCACGATCCTCTTTATTACATCCTCGATGTCATGGACAAGATTGTTCATCTGCGAGGTCAATTGCGTGTCCTCGTAGCCACCCCAGAGCAGCTCTTTTGCTGCGATGATTCCCGCCGCGGTTATCTGTTCTGCCCTTCTTACCGCTCCTTCGCCCCCCATGCCTCCGTCAGTCATGACAAGCATGTAGATATCGTGGCCGTTTTTTGCGTATTTAGCCAATGTTCCCGCACAGCCAGCCTCGATATCGTCCGGATGGGAACCTATTGCCAATATTTTCATCTCTCATCCTCTCAGTATTTTTAAACTATCTTCACCGTAATTGAAAAGCAGATCGATAACAGACATGAACGGTTCAAAACCATTAAACAACTGTCGGTAAACAGGATGATTGTACTGCTGAAATTTTACCCTGACCCCATTTTCCCGGAAGCAGGCGAGGTTCATATAGTCTATTCCTCCCTTTCCGGCAAGATATGTATCCGCTGCGAAGTGTTTTGCAATGGCAATCAGACGCAAGTCCGGATCCTCCGGGAAGGGGGGAAGCTCCGATGCGACATAAAGGGGGGTTTCTATTCCCAGCGTTTTGGCCAGAAGTTTGACGGTAAATATATTCAACTGGGAGATGCTCTCCCAGCTCCCCGCAAATATTGGCTCCAAAATAGTTGAAACCTCGTCCCAGCAGGGGGCCTTGCGATAATTGGTAACAATGGCCTGGCGGTGCTTATTTCCCCAGTGTTCCTGATTGTTTACCGATACTTCATTGATCCTCTCCGGGAATTTGTAGCGGACGGGCACGGTGAGCCACTGCGGGCCCGCGGCGGTCTTGATCCGGTTGCGGTTCTGCCATTCGTTTTTCTTGAACTGGACGTTGTCCAGCAGGACAAAAACATCCGCAGCGGCAATCTTGTCGAAATAGCCAAGCCAGGGAAGGTATTGAGGCTGATGAACGGCAACCATCATTTTACAAAACTCACGAAAATCGGATTGGAGACGATCTTTCCGTATCCCTTCACATCGAGCCGATAGAATATCTCCTGCCCGGCAGGCTTCTCAATGTTGTCAACGTAGTCCGCTTTCAACGGAAGGGTCCCCGAAAAAACCTGGACAAGCTCTCCCGAACGGATAAGCCGCACCTGCACCGTCTCTTTTGCATCCGGCGCCCCTGACACCTGGATGCTGATGCGGGGATTGCGCTTCAGCCGTAGGGTCTCCCCGGAAACTGCCGGCGGGACTGAGCTCTCGGAAAGAGCGGAGGGGGAAACGGTGAAGACGTCCAGCCGCGGCATTTTCGGGAACTTTCCCTGGCACGCGTACATCCTGCCTTTTCGCAGCGCGTCGATAACCGCGTTCCTTGATAATTCCGGCAGCAGCAGCACCGTCTGAAAATCACCCAGTTTCTGCCCTGACTCGCCCTCCCGGTGATAATCGGATGTGGCTATTCCCCAGGGAGGGGTACGGCGAAATCCCCCGCAGTATTCCCGCAAAACCATGTCCCACATTTCGCCGGGCTCGGTTATGGTGACATTATCCCCGTATATCGCCGAAAAACCGGTATAGTTGTTCGTCTCCATAAGCATCTGCGGGTAGGGCCGGGTATTTACCTGAATCGGTCCCATCTTTCTGATTCCCGACTGTGTTTCCGGGTAATTCCAGAATGTCAGCGCCCCTTTCCGGCCGGCGTCGTCGAGAAACCGCTGGTACGGGACCGCTCCCTGCGGACCGTGATAAGCGTCAAAGGGTGAAGACCTGCCCAAAATTACGCTGAAGGCGGCGACAAGGATTAAATCTACGGCCAGCAAGAGCAAACCGGCTGATCGCCTCCCGTTCTTCTTGAAAAAAAGATATACAGCCAGCAGCAGCAGGATAGCAAAAACTGCCATTGCCAGGATGGTTGTTTTATAACCAAAGAGGGCGGATTCCCTGTGGATGACCGCAAGGGTTTGGTAGTCTTCCGGCTTTTCGAGGCCAATCGTCAGGATGCGTCGTTCGTGGTCGTTTGCGGTAAGGCTCCCGTCCAGAAAACTTCCCGTCCAGTAGTAAAAGGGGGCGCTCTCCGCGCCTGGGATAATCACCGCCTGCGGGTATTTTTTCCGGGCCCGCTCAACCGCCGCAAGATAGGCCTTTGCCCCCGCTTGATTGATCGAGTTGCGCTCCTCTCTCTTTTTCAGGATGTTCCGGAACGGAGGAAGGCCGTATTCAATGACCATGCGGTCATGGTCGTTCAGGATTATTATTTTTATTCCCTTTTGCACGGCCAGCGCCGCCAGGGCTTCGGGATCAAAAACGCCGTCGCTGAAGGTTGTCCGCAGATCGATCAAGGCCGGCGCCTGCTTGTATAAAACGGGACGCGTCTGTCCGGATGCCGGATAGGGTACGAGCCAGTTCACCCCGCAAGCAGCCAGCAAAACCAGCAAAAAAGTGGTAGGGAAGTTTTTCGGCAAATCCCGGCGCCTTATTTTACTGACTAAGGCCCTCATATAAACATACTCCTTGAGGTAATTGCAAAACTCCGTGTCATGCCCGAATGCTTTTGTCGGGCATCCATGATTTCAAATAGTTAAAACCCCCCATGCCTTGGGAGGCACAACGAAGCATGCAAATCCCCCCTTGCCCCCCTTTGGTAAAGGGGGTTATAAGGCATTGCCCCCCTTTGGCAAAGGGGGGATGGGGGGATTTGCATATAAACTGGATTATGAACATTAAACTTCGCTTTCCCGCCCAGAAGCGTCGCGGGAATGACAGCGTTGGGAGTTTTGCAATTGGCTCTCATTGATAATAACGACCTTCACCCCTCTCTTTGTCTGTTTTTGTGTAGCAATTCCCCATATAAACGGTCAATCTTTTTTATCATCGCCTCCGAGCTGTAGGAAGGGGCAAGCAGGCGCCCGGCATCGCCCATCCGGCGCCGTTCTTGTGGGGCAGAGCAAAGCAGGGAAAGCGCCTTCGCCAGAGCGGTCGCATCCCCGGGAGGCACAAGCAGCCCGTTTTCCCCCTTGCGAACAAGGTCTTTTATCCCGCCAACGTTGCTTGCCACAACCGGCAGCCCCATCGCCATCGCCTCGACGATAACCTTGCCCATTCCCTCATTCAGGGAAGGCAGACAGAAAATGTCAAATGAGGCCATAACGGCAGCAACATCGGGACGCCATCCCAAAAACATGACACTATCAGATATTTGCAAGTGGCGCGCCATCTCTTCCAGCTCGCCTCGCCTCTCCCCTTCGCCAAGCAGGACAAGAAATACATCCTCCCCTACCTGCTTGAGTTCGGCAAACGCCCGGATCAAAACATCCTGCCCCTTGATCGCGGTCAGGCGGCCAACGGTACCGATAACTACCATATTATCAGGAACTTCCGATATCGCTCTCTTCCTGTCGGAATGGGATTGTGCGGAGCTGAATTTTTTCAGATTAACGCCGCTGTGGATGACGGTGAATTTTTCTCTTGGCGCTATTCCCAAATCAAGATGATCCTGCAGCTCCTGCGGCGTCAGCATGATAAGCGCGTCGGTTATTCGGGCAGTCCACCTCTCCAGCATGATAAACAGACGGGTTTTCGCGGGGTTGAAATACCCCCAAAAGACATGGCCGTGTGGGGTATGGATGACCGCAGGAACGCGGCAGAGCCGCGCCGCCCAACGTCCCAGCATCCCTGCCTTCGAGGTGTGGGTGTGCACGATGTCCGGTTTTTCACGCCGGATAATCTTGCGGAGAAACAAAAATGCACGCAAATCCGCAACGGGGTTCAGCTCTCGCACCAGAGAAGGAACGAAAATCAGGCGCACCCCGTTTGCCTTGAGCTCCGCGATATTCGCCGCTATAGCAATGTTCTCGGGATCATTACTGCTTATATGAAAATCCCCCCATCCCCCCTTTGCCAAAGGGGGGCAAGGGGGGATTTTCATGCTTCGTTGTGCCCCACGGGCATGGGGGTTTGTTCCAGAAAGCGTGCCGGTCACAAGAGCAACCTGATAGCGCTCCTTATCGAGGCCACAGACCGTCAAAAAGGTATTTTCCGCCGACCCGCCCTTGTCGAAACGGGTTATGATATGGATTACTTTCATCTTATCGCCGGAGGGAGGCATGCCATGTCTGAAAGACGATCAGATTCCAGAGTTTCCAGGCGGTATCCCGCCTGCTTTCCAGCAAATCAGCAACCATTTTTTCAATTTCCGGATAGTTGAAAATGCCCTGTTTATCGATCTTATCACGCAAAAGATACTCTGAAATCAGATACTTGAGGTCGGTCTTCAACCAGCGGGCAATCGGCATCTCGAAGCCCCACTTGGGCCGGTTGTGCAGCCGCTTAGGCAGGATATCCTTGAAGGCCTCGATAAAGATGTACTTGCCCTGCCCGTGTCGGATTTTCCAGTCGCCCCCGATCCGGAAGGCCAGCTCGCAGAAACGTTGGTCGAGCAGCGGGACGCGGACTTCGAGGGCGTGGGCCATGCTCATCTTGTCCACCTTCCAAAGCATGTCGCCGGGAAGCGAGACCTTGAAATCGGCGTAGAGCATCCGGTTGAGCGCGTCGGTTTGCGGGCGGGCAAGCGCAGCAGCGAAGATCCCCGGCGCTGGCGACTTTTTTACGCCCCAGCCCTCCTTCAAGAGCGCGTTTTTGCTGTCCTCATTAAAAAGTTCGTTCCAGCCAAAAAAACGCTCCGTGAGCGATCCTTTCGCGCCGCGCAGGAACTTTTTTGCCCTTCTTGCCAGCTCTCCGGCGCGGGTGTCGCGGGATTCGGGCAGCCTCATCGCCAGAGGTTCCAGCAGGCCGTCCCTGATCAGACGCGGAATAAATCTGTAGCGCTTGAACCACTTTTCCCCCTTGTACATCCGATAGCCGGCGAAAAGCTCGTCCCCGCCGTCGCCGGAGAGCGCCACCTTAACGTCCCGCACAGTTTCCCGAGCGACGATCCAGGTCGGCACCGCTGAGGAGTCGCCGAACGGCTCGTCCAAGCCGGCCAGGATATCGGGTACGGCGCCGATCATCTCCCGGGAACTCAGTTTTATTTCATGGTGATCGGTGTGATGAAACAAGGCAACCTCGCGGGCGTAGGAGGTTTCGTCGAACATCGGCATATCGGAAAAGCCGATCGAATAGGTCTTGATCGGTCGGGCGGAGTTGCGGGCCATCAGCCCGACGATCACGCTTGAATCTATCCCGCCGCTCAAAAACGCCCCGAGCGGCACATCGGCGACCATCTGAGAGCGGACAGATTCCTCCAATGTCCGGAAGAGCGTCTGTTTTATCCCGGGGAAATCGAACAGCCGATTATTTTCATCAGCAAGCCCCCGTGGGGATTTGCCGCACTGGTTGCTGTTTTTGTCTTTTGCAGTCTCATCGCCTCCCGCCGAAACATCCCAAAATGTCCTCTCTTCGAGCTTCCCGTCGCAAACGCTCAGCGTGTAACCTGGCCTAAGTTTACGGATATTCTTAAAAATGGTGTAAGGGGCCGGGATGTAGTTCAGGCTCAGGTAAATATCGAGCGACTCCAGATCAATCTCCGTCTGCACATCGTAATCGGCCAGCAGTGCCCGTAGTTCCGAGGCAAAGAGAAGCCGATTCCCGTCCCAGTAATAGACAAGCGGCTTTATCCCGACGCCATCACGGGCCAGAACAAGCGTTTTTGTCGTCTCCGACCAGAGGGCAAATGCGAACATCCCGGAAAGACGCGATATTCCTGCCGCGCCTTCCTCCTCAAACAGGTGCAGAATTACCTCGCTGTCAGTGCGCGACGAGAAGTGGTGCCCTTTCCCCTTTAACTCCTCCCGCAACTCCGCGAAATTGTAGATCTCCCCGTTGAAGACCATCCAGAGGCTCTTGTCCTCGTTGGTCATCGGCTGCCTTCCCGCCGCGGAGAGGTCGATGATGCTGAGCCTGCGGTGGCCGAGGCCGCAACTGACCCCATCTTGATGGCTCAAATGAATGCCCGCATCATCCGGCCCGCGATGGGCCAGCCGTTCATTCATCCGCCGCAGCAGACCTTCGTCCACCCGGCTGCCGGAAAAGTCAATTTTTCCACAGATTCCGCACATATACAGATTTTAAATCCCAATCATTGACGGTGTGCTCGTTCTTTTCGCGTTAGGCGCTTTTTTAACTCAAGCGCTGAGCTTCCAATTTTTCCTTTTTCAGCCTGCGCTTGCTCTTATTTCATCTGCAATGCACGATATATTATATTATCGTGCATTGCAGATGAAATATATAAGCAATCGGGTTATCGTGCTGAGAAAATCTGCTCCAGCAAAGAGACATTGGCACCCCATGAATATTTTTCGGCAAATTGCCGACAGCGTTGGGAATCCAGCCGCCATTTATCAGGATGATCCATATATTCGTTGCAAGTATCGATAAGCAAACAGGAAATTGCTTCTGGTGAGGCGTCGCTAAAGATAAACCGGCTGTCCAGACTGCTAAGGATTTCCTTCGTTCCCCCTATGGGCGTTCCAAGGACAGGCGTACCGGATGCCAACGCCTCCAGCGTAACCAACCCGAACCCTTCGAGTTCGACGGTAGGAAGGACAAAAATATCCGCGGCCCGGTAATATTCGGGCAATGCATCTTCGGGAATAAATCCGGCTAAAGCGATATGTTCTTCAAGGTGAAGTTGCCGGGTGAGACGGATAAGGTCATCTTGTAGCGGTCCCGTGCCGCCGATGACCAGAGATATGTCCGGGAGTGTTTTTACAACATCCTGCATCGCAAGTATCAGATTTTCCAGCCCCATACGCTGGACGAGGTTTCGTACCGTAAGCAGAATCATTTTATCCAAGGGAAGGTGCAGACTTTCCCGGACGGCGCTTTTCTCTGTGGCGGGATGAAAGCGCACCAAGTCGATTCCACCGGGAATAATGGCAATCTTTTCGGCGGGCACTCCGTAAATATTCATAAGTTTAGCATGGGTGTATCTGCTCAGGACAATGATGCGGTCCGACCGAGTTAAAACCCTTTTTTCCATCCATTTTCTCAAAAAGAGATGAAATGAATACACAATTTTTTTTAAAGACGAACGGGGCCTGACGTTTCTGGAGGCGTACTCCTCAAAGGCAAGGGAGTGGCAGGTGTAAATTTTTCTGATTTTTTCAGATAAAGGCGACCTTGTGACAGCAAAGGCGGAAAACGGTTGATGAAAGTTGATGCAGTCAAAATTATTATCCTTATCAAGCTCTTCAAATAGCTTTTTGCCGTTTCGAAGCGTGGATGCCAGGAAGGAAAAGGGGCTGTCCGAATTTACGCGATACCGCCATTCATGGACATTTTCAATCACCTCGTCTTTGGCCCGGTGCGAAGGAAGCCGGCGCGTTAGAATATGAATTTCATGTCCCCGAGCAGCCAAGCGCGTTGTCTGCTCGTAGAGTACCCGCTCCGCTCCTCCGATTACAGCGCCTATAGAAACATCAGAAACAAAAAGAATTTTCAATGGCTTTCACCTTCCGCCGGAGAATACCTGCTATTTTTCCCTAATTTTCTTCTGAACCCATCCCTAATGCCTGCCGCGATAGCCCCGATCGCCACTCGCCCGGAGAGCCCCTCTTTGGCCAGGATCATCAACACAACCTTCATGGCATACAGGATGGTGTGCAGCAATTTCATGAAAAGACAATAATTCAGGTATATAGATATTTCACTGCGGAAGGCGTAATACAAACGAAAAGGATCTTGGTAGCGGGTGCCTCTTTTTTTGAAGAGCCCCATCTCTGCCTTCCCGTCTCGCTTCCGCTTATCCTCCTGACAAATGCTTGCCGGAATCCAATAAAAACAGTAACCTCTTTTTGCAAGTCTTAGAGAATACTCAATATCTTCGCCATAGAGAAAATAATCAGGCGATGGCAGACCTACCTCCCGAACGATCCGCGTCTTGAACAAAGTCCCACGCCAAGGACATATTTCCAATGGGGTTGGTACGGATTGCGGATGCCCCTCGCCGACACTCCGAACGGCGCCGATTCTGAACTCCGATGTTTTTTCAAGAACATGGAATCCTTGAATGATTTCAGCGAGCGTGTTGGGCTTCAGGCGGACATCATCATCAAGCGTGTAGATGAAATCGGCGGTTTCGATGGCGCGCCTGATCCCTTCGTGATACCCGCCCGCACTGCCGAGATTTTCCTTGAGCTTAACGTACTTTACCTCCGGGTAATCTTCCCTGACGGTATTTTCCGTATGATCGCGGCTGGCATTGTCCACAACGATGACCCCATCCGGCAATCTGGTCTGAATCCGCAGATCGTCAAGCAACTTTGCCAGCATGTTCGCATTGTTGAAGGTGACAATAACAACGCAAACGCGTTCACTCACAATAAACCTTCTTTTATTAATCGGGGACGGGTTCTCATTTAGGCTTTCTCCCTATTATCTATCCAGTGATGCGCAAACGCCTGCTTCAAAGAAGACTTTGGAGAAGAGCAATCGCCGAAGCCCTGATACTCAGCCACAAGTCGGACGCTTTTCCATGCCAACTCAAAGCAGAACTCGAAGTACTGGATACAACCTGCCTTTTCCAGGTCGCCCTGCGCCGGATAAGCAAGGGCACCGGTCAGCGAGAAGGATATTCTTATCCATAAAGAGTCTCCGTTTTTTTCAAAGCCTCGCGGCGAAATTCCGGGGATACGCGGGTGAGATCAACCAGGTCGATCCGGTAGAGTGTCTAGATTCCCTCAAAACGGTCTTTCATTTCATAGAAAGTTTTCAGCGGCCGAGGAATATCGCCCAGAACGCCGATGTCAAAATCAGAGCGGTCGCGGGCTTTGCCTGTCGCTCTGGAGCCGAAAAGGACAATCCGATATCCGTGGAGATCCCCCGCCATCTGTATGCACGTGTTCCTTATCTCTTCCTTGATTTTTACGGTATTCATGGTGATCACCTTTTTATCCCAGCCATTGCCACAACGGCATCAGCCGGATCGGGCGCTCGGCATCCTGCCATCGGAAGGTCTCAGTCCGGTCAACACGGTTGTTGAGCAGCAGGAGATCATCGCAATGCAGCTCCTGAGAAGCCTTGATCAGCGCCCGCATTTCCCTTTTCAGCGCCTTCGGATTCGTGATGTCCGAACAGACCTGAATCAGTCGCACGACATTCGGGCCCTCTTTGATGATAAAATCCACTTCCTCATTTTGCGGGCTTTTCCAATAGAACAGGGAAATCTTGCCGGCGATTGCCTCTTTTTTCAGAGCGACGGCTACAAGATTTTCATAGAGCGCTCCCTTGTCCTCACTGAAACGGAAGCCTGCCGACACCGCCAGTCCGTTGTCGGTGCAGTATATTTTCTTGTTGTGTACCGCCTGCTCCTTCACCTTGAAAGAGAAGCGCGGGAGCGAGAAAAACAGATAGGCTTCCTGAAGATAGCGAATATATTTATCGACCGTATGGACGCTGCGGCACTTCGTTACCCCGGAAAGTGCGTTGAACGAATACTCGCGTGCGATGTTCGACATTAGATAAAGGGTCAGATCTTCGATCCCCTGAACCGACCTGACCTTGAACCGTTTGACGATGTCCTTGTACAATGTAGCTTGCAGAAGGTTGCGAAGATAGTCGCGGCGGTCGATCTTTTTAAGAAGGGGTTCGGGATAGCCGCCTTGCTCTGCGTACGTGTCCAGTGCGGCCATTTTCTCGATCTCGGTCCGCTCCCCCCCTGACGCGGCCAAGACCTCGCTGAAAGAAAAGGGAAACAGGACAAGGGAGGCATGGCGGCCCGTGAGATGGGTGGCCAGTTCCGAAGAGAGCAGATTGGCGTTGCTGCCGGTGATCAGAAGCCTGAATCCCTGTCGCTGCAGGCGATTGACGAACATTTCCCAGCGCGGAAGATTTTGGATCTCGTCAAAAAACAGATAGCGCGGTTGGTCGTACACGGCGTTTACAGCGCTGATAATTTCATCGTAATCTTCGATGGCGGCCAGCCGTTCGTCATCGAAGTTGATGTAGCCGTAAGATCCGGTCTGTTGGATCAGATGGGCGCCATAAAACGATTTCCCCGCACGCCGCGGACCGGTGATGACTTTGATCAGATCGTCTCCGAGGTCCCACGGGACCGATATCTTCCGGTCAACATACGTTTCCTGAAGACGGCTTTCCAGTTCTCGTTTTTGAAGAAGGGCGATATCTCTTAGCATAGCTTACCCTTGATGCACAAAATTCTTACTTTTTGTGCATCATAAATAAATATATGCACAAAGTCAAATTAATTAGTTACCCATAGTTTCGAGGAGGGGTGTCGGAGCTCCGACACCCTTAGAGAGAGGTTGAATTTTTCCCAAAATTGGGCAAATCGCCATTCCGGTGAAAACCGGAATCCAGTATTTTTAATAGCTTCTTGATTCCGGATCAAGTCCGGAATGACATATTCGGCAGAAATTCAATAAAGCTCACCGGGACTGACACCAATATTGATGGTTATGCTGAATAATTACCAATCTCACCTTTCCACAAAAGCTGATTTGTGCAAAGCTCTCCCTGCGAGAACTATAAAATTAGCCGTCAGATAGGGGGCGTGCTGGCTCGATCGGAAATTCCCTTGATCTGCAAAAGGCAGTAACGTCTCGCGCCGCACTTTTCCCAAGTTACTTTATTGTCTCTCCAGTGAGGCAATTGCAAAACCATTTGTCATTCCCAAATGTCTCTATCGGGAATATGGTTTTTCAAGCAGTTAGAACCAGATTCCCGCTCAGAATCGTTGCGGGAATGACAGACAAGAATGGGGAGTTTTGCAATTACCTCCAGTTTCTTCAATTTTTGGATGTAACCACCGGGGGTTATCGAGCGTTCATTCATACGCCAGCCCAAAAGCACAAACAGCATGACCGGTTCCATCATATCCGTATAAAACACCAAACGATCCACAAAATAGACAAGGGGAGCGATCACCAATCGGCTCATTACCATTGCCACTGCCGTCAAAAGCAGGACTATATTTATTGGCCTTTCGAATCGCCAGACCGGCAAAACAAGCAAAACGGCAAGGAAGAAACCCTCGCGGAAATTGAAACTGTCAAGAAACTTCATAATTGTCAATTTAACACCTGCCATTAGTCTCTTTTTCAGCAAGTCCGGCAGCACATATTTTGAGAATCTCTCAACCTCAAAGAATAAATCGTCTTCGGAAAAGCGATTAGCAAAAGCATTCGAGTATTGCGGAATCAACACATCCCACAAAATGGCGTTAAAGTTTTTATCGTAATATCCAACAAATTGAGCGTCATGTGCCTTGCTGTACTTCTCCGTCAATTGCTTTTGCTGAAGCGTAATCATAATTTTCTGAAGGATTTTCTTCTGTGGTGATTCCGCAACCTCATTAAGATCAGACGGCTCGGCCAGATAAAGTAGATTGGTCAGAAAAAATGTATTAGTCAGGGAAAAATTTTCAAAACGACCATTCACGTTGTAATGATAGACCCGGGTAAGGATATTGGCCGTGATGATGCAAATTATAAAAACCATACACAGAATTGTTATTTTTTTAAGTTCCCGATCTTTAAAGTAGCGATAGCCAAAAAGCATAAAAATAACTGGATACATAAAAACAAATTGGAATCTCACCAGCGAATTGATGACGCACAGGCCAATCAGAACGATGCCATTGATATAGCTTGGCTGAAAAATATTTTTGATCAGAAAGGCAAAAGAAAAAAGAAAAATACCATAGGACAGCGATTCCGTCATAACAGTGTTTCCAATACCGCCAAAGATACCGCCGAAAATGCGATGCGCGGGCAACAACGGCGAAACGAGTAAAAAATGGACTATAAAATAAGCAAATACGGGCAGATGAAAATGCTTTTTCAGCAGTATGCTCAGATAAGTTGCGGCAGCCAGAACCCATATAATCTGGAAAAAAACCAGCCAATAAAGCTGGGAAACGCCGAAGATTGACTTAAATGCCTCAAGAACCAG
Organism: Syntrophales bacterium; assembly: GCA_023229765.1. Classification (NCBI taxonomy): domain Bacteria; kingdom Pseudomonadati; phylum Thermodesulfobacteriota; class Syntrophia; order Syntrophales; species Syntrophales bacterium. The sequence continues at coordinate 33,761 of JALNYO010000038.1, forward strand.
AGGATAAAGGGGTAGTCTGCATATTGATTTTTCGATATATAGTTTCGAATCACCCTGAAACACGATTCCCTGACCAAAGACATAAATAAAAACCGCCACGTTCAATACAAGCGCCAGATGGATTGATTTCTTTGCCATGAATGATTTAATATTTCTGGCGACGCTGTCTAACATGTTAAGTTTCATCCGTAACTTTTCAATTGCCCTTTTTACGCTGGAACTAGTGCTTACTTGCATAATTAATAGTTACATGATATACTTTTGGGCAGGAGGTAAAAAATATGCCCAAAGGTTATCACATTCCACAGTGCTCTGAGAAGGATCGTCTGCTGATTGAAGAATGGGCG
>JALNYO010000039.1 GCA_023229765.1 Syntrophales bacterium
AATCGATTCGTTTCTGTTTGGTTCATGGTATTCCTCCCGTAGTTTATGGCGCTCGGAATTGAACGCCGCGGGGAGTTATACACTGATTTTAAATGTTTTTCCGCCGCGTAGCGGCTTCGTCCAACAATTGCATCCAGCCGACGCCGGGTAAATACGGCGGATTTCTTGCTTAATTTGTGGCGGCGTCGGCTGATGCAGGCCGTTTAGCTGGAACATGTACTTTATCTTTGTTGCTGTGCTTTGGCTGAGTAGTTACATGAGTTTTCTTTAGGCAAGAGAGGAATCTGGAATGGGAAAAGCGCCACGGGAATATCAGGTGGCAAAACTCCCCGAACCTATCGAGATCGACGGGAACTGGATTTCATCAGCAAACCTATAATTTTGGAATGTTATAATTTACCCCGGAGTTAGCCATGATTGATGAGTTGGAAAAGAGAAAATTCTGGCGCCTTGAATGCCCTGTGGAAGTTACGGCCGAGATTGTATCTGCTCAGGAGGTGGCGAAAGGCCTGCCTCGACTGCATATCAAAAGCCGAAATATTTCAAAAGGCGGGATCTGTCTCGAAACAAAGTCCATCGAGGTGGATGGCGTCAACTTGCTTTCAGGATCTCCCTTTGCGCGGGAAAACCGTTTACACCTCATTATAGAGATCACCCCTGAAGAGCCACCGTTGGTGGCAACAGGTGAGGTTCGATGGTATGACATTGCCCATGACATCCCCGACTTCATCTGTCGGTTGGGGGTTGCATTCATAGAGATCAAGGACGGTGGGAAAGATCAGCTTGCAAGGTTTCTGGAAAAACATCAAAACAAAAAGGGATATTTTCATAAATTATTGAATAAGGGATGAAAAAAGGTAAGTGAAAAAAGAATAATGGAGATTCTTGATGGCACAAAATTGCTCACTAAACTTCGAGAGGGTTGAGGGGGGAACATAGGACTATCAAGAAAAATCTTCAACTAACCAGTCAATTCAGGCGACGGGAAGAGGTGCAGTGTTTTGACGGGCTCGCTCATTGTCCCCGCGCCTGATTTCCAACGTTGAATCCGAAGGGATTAAAGAAGTTGGACTCTCTGAAATAGCTATAATGGGAGGTGGAAGTATGCGGATCATCAGAATGTTAGCTGCGATCTTTTTCACTTTTTCACTTTTTGGGTGTGCTACATTAAAGGTAGTGCCTGAGCCCAAAAAAATTACATTTGAAGAGGCAATGGAGCAAGTCGCTAATGGCCTTAATAGGATGTATGACATTGGTAAAGATCACCCAAAATCTGGTCTCACTCCATCCGAGGTTACGATCGAATTCAACATTTCAGCTGATGCTGCAGATAAAGGTAAACTCTCTATTGAGGCAGGCGCCAACGTTTTAGATGTCTTACAAGTAACTAAGGTAGGTGCAGAAGCTGGCTCGGAAATCAAAGCTTCTCGTGGAAATAAAATCACAATCAAGTTTACCAATCTATTTTTGTCGACAAATAAGGACTCGCTTATCATGGTCAAGAAACCTGAGGAGATATCAACGCTCTTACGAATTCTCAAAGATGCTGGTTATGAGCCGATCTATAAAAGTCGATAATAAATAGAGCGATGTTCGCATCTGACAGATAACAGAACGGGGAAACAAGGAGTGACATTTAATGCATAACCCATCATTCCAGCGGACTCGCTTCGCTCGCCGCTGAATTCAACGTTCCGCGCGACTGCGTCACGCGGAATCGCGGCGCTGACTTCGTCAAGTGCCTTGCCCCGGCTGCGCTCGTTGGATGTCCGCAGGCGAGCCTGCTCCCATCCGCCGTGCTCGCGGGTCAGCGCCGCGATTGGGATAAAATTAAAGAGGGATTGTCATGACATCTAAGCTGAGTTACTAAATCATTACCCCTATTGGTGAGGAAGTCATAATAACAATGCTTTCGAGAAACTTGAAGATATGATAGATGCATATCTGTAAGAAGGCTGGAGACCTGTTGGAAAAGTTTCAGTGTCATCTGTAGTATGCTCTAAAACCGCTGGTTCAACAAAAAACGCATGGTTTCCGTGTGCAACGCAGGCCATTATCCTTGATAACAGATTAATAAAATTTAAAATTTATGGGGAAATGCTATGCAAAAACAACTCACTGCAATTATTGAGCGCGAAGGTAACGGTTATGTTTCACTTTGTCCGGAACTCGATATTGCCAGTCAAGGCGATACTATAGAGGAAGCCCGTATAAACCTTCGAGAAGCTCTAGAGCTTTTCTTTGAAACAGCCTCACCGTCTGAAATTCAAACAAGATTACATGAGGAGGTCTATATAACACAAGTGGAGGTCGCCGTTGGGTAAACTTCGCGTCCTTTCTGGAAAGCAAGTATGCAATATCCTTTCACAGCATGGTTTCGTGGAAGTGCGCCAGCGGGGCAGCCATATTGTAATGCAGAAACATCTTCCCAATACAACCATTACCGTACCAGTACCTAACCATTCTGAACTGCGAGCTGGAACACTGCAATCCATTATCCGCCAATCTGGCGTTTCAAAGAGCGAATTTGAATCATAAACATCCAATCGGGCAGCCGGGGGCACTTCTGGATCAGCGTTTCGACGCCTCCGCTCCGAAACCAGGCAAGAGGCTATAAGGGATGCTTCTATGAAAAAAGGATGGCAGCGTAAAAAAAATGGTGTCCACTATTGACGACCGACCTCATTTTTTCAATTTCAGCTTGTCAGGCACTCCCTTAAATGATAAGAAATTAACCATTAAAGTGCGTTTGGAGACACAGCTTTATTTTTCAATGAGAAGACAATAACTACAAAAGGGAAGTTCCGGAGTCCCCGGCAGACTTGCTAAACAGGAGGTAAAGTCGATGTCCATGCTCATCAGCGGCATTGTTTCGGTTGTTCTTGGCATTATTGGGTTTTCCCTGTGGTGGAGCGCTTTTATCATCGCCTTGAAGGGCATTATCCCCATCCTGCTGATCCTCGGCGGCATCCTCGCGGTTTATATAGGCTTGGACTCGCTGGAAGACCAGACACGGGAAGAGCGGAAAAAACAAGAGGAAAAACTGCAGAAGACGAGGGATGAGATGGAGCAGATCAAGGTTCAGGCCGAACAGTACCGTGAGGAACTTGAGCGGTTAAAGCAAGACGTTAAAAAAGACAACCCTTGAAGGCAAAGAGTCTATTAGATATCGCCTTCACAAACGATTTCTAAACGTAGAGGCCACCCCGGACGCGACAAAGCGCGTCCCTCCAATAAGGGCGGTTCGTGAACCGCCCCTACAGCGTTTTCATCATTCGTTGTGCCCGCCCCGGGCATGGGGGTTAAATATACGATAATCTTAGGCCTCCAGGAGAGTGCCTCTCTTTTCAAATTTGCTCGCCGCTGAGTTTTTCCGCAAGGCTTTCCAGTTCCTCCCAGCGCCCATAGGCCCCCTCCAGCTCTTTTTCCAGTACGCTCAATTCTGCGCTTGCCCTGCCTATTTTCTCGGCATCCCGGTTGACATAGAATTCCGGAGAATTCAGGGTTTCGTGCAGACGTTGCTTGTCCTTCTCCAGCGCTTCAATTCTCACCGGCAAACCCTCCAGCTCCTGCTTCTCTTTGTAGGAGAGTTTCTTCTTTTCCCGCGGCGCTCTGTCCTTCTTCTGTTTTTGCTCATCCTTCAGCGTTGCAAGTGGCTCTACCTGCTTAGTTTTTTGTCTTATCCAGTCGTCGTAGCCACCCACATATTCCTGGAGCCGCCCTTTGCCTGCGAAGACAATTGTTGAGGTTGCCACATTGTTCAGAAAAGCGCGATCGTGACTGACCAGAATAATCGTTCCGCCGTAATCGAGAAGGCGCTCTTCGAGGAGCTCCAGCGTTTCCATGTCAAGATCGTTGGTCGGTTCATCCAGAACCAGGACATTGGAGGGAAGGAGGAAGAGTTTTGCCAGCAGCAGCCGATTGCGCTCACCGCCCGAAAGAGAGCTGACTGGCGACATAATCCGGTCTGGCGGGAAAAGAAAGTCCTGAAGATACGAGATGATATGCCGGGAGGCGCCGCCCACAATTACCATGTCGCTGCCGGCGGCGACATTATCCTTCAATGTTTTGTTTTCGTCGAGCTGGGCGCGGAGCTGATCAAAATAGGCAACCTGCACTCCGGCACCCTGACGGACGCTTCCCGCGTCCGGGTTCAGCTCGCCGAGCAGAATCTTCAGCAGCGTGGTTTTTCCAGAGCCGTTGGGACCGATAATCCCCACCTTGTCGCCCCGGATGATCGTCGTCGAGAACCCCTCCACGATTTTGTTGTCGCCGAAGGAAAAATGAATATCCTGCGCCTCCACCACCAGCCGGCCGCTGCGGTTCGCGTCCTGGATTGCAAGCCGGACATTGCCCGTCTGCTCCTGGCGCTGCGCCCGCTCCCGGCGCAACTGCATCAGCGCGCGCACCCTGCCCTCGTTGCGGGTGCGGCGGGCCTTGATTCCCTGTCTGATCCAAATCTCCTCCCGTGCAAGTTTCTTGTCAAATTCCTGCGCCTGATTCTGCTGGGCCTCCAGCAGAGCCTGCCGGCGTTCAAGATACTCGCTATAATTGCAGGCAAAAGAGAGCAATCGCCCCCGATCGATCTCCACAATGCGGGTCGCCACCCGCTGAAGAAATGCCCGATCGTGGGTCACGAGCAGCAGCGTTCTGTCGAAGTTCCGCAGGAAATCCTCCAGCCAGAGTACGGCCTCGATGTCCAGATGGTTTGTCGGCTCATCGAGCAGCAGGATATCCGGTTCGTTCACCAGGGCCCTGGCCAGCAATACCCGCCGTTTCATGCCTGCCGAAAGCAGCCCGAACTCGGCATTCTCATCCAGCTCAGTCCGGGAGAGCACCGCCTCCACTTGCTGATGATATCGCCAGGCGCCGGAGGCCTCCAGCCGCCGCTGCAACAATTCCAGCTTTTTCAGCAGATTCTCCTCGCCGCCGTTTGATAAAAGAACGGTCAGTTCGTGGTATTCCCGGAGCAGTTCCAGATGTTCCCGGCCACCGGAAGCCACGACATCATAAACAGTCCCCGGCAGGTCGTCGGGCACGTCCTGGGGAAGCATGGCGATCCGAGCCTCCCCCTTGCGGATAATCGCGCCGGAATCCGGGGAAACATCGCCCATCAGCAATTTCATAAGGGTTGACTTGCCTGAACCGTTCCTTCCCAAAAGGCCGATTTTTTCACCCGCCTCTATCTGCAGCGTGGCGCCATCAAGCAGCAGCGGCCCGCCAAAGCTGACCGAAACCTCGTTGATCCAGATTAATCCCATATTCCTCCCCAGGCAAAGATGCCGGCGCCCTCATCCTCCCGCAAGCCCAATACCAGGGTACCGCATTGAGCTTTTAAAATCATTATAAAAAAGAGCTTGCATTTTCCTGCGACTTCCTTTATCATTCTTTTCACTTGATGTGCAGCACGTTTTTGTTTTAAGCAAAGTACGAAAAAGTTAGCCGCACTGACCAGATAATTTGGCAAGGGCGGTTTTTTTGTGCGCAAAACGGGCGGCAGGCCGAATGAGTCGGCATAATTGCATGGTTCCCAGTAGGAACCCCAAAAAAAGGAGTAGTAGAGATGTCTGAAGGAAAAGTAAAGTGGTTCAATGATTCAAAGGGATTCGGTTTTATCGAACAGGACAACGGCACGGATGTTTTCGTACATCATTCCGCCATTGTGGCAGAGGGTTTTAAATCATTGTCTGAGGGCGATCGGGTGAGCTTCGATGTTGTTGCCGGTCCCAAAGGCCCCGCTGCAGCGGATGTACGTAAACTGTAAGATCGGGATTTAATTTTTTTCAGTAAAAAGCCCTTCAAATTTTTGAGGGGCTTTTTATTATCAAGAAGCCCTTTGTTTTTCGGCACACACTTCGTTTACAGCCCTGCTTTTTCGATATCATGAACATGAAGCTCCGCCTTCAACTGCTTGGTCAGGAGGCGATCGAGCTGATTGGCAAACGCCTGGCGCTCCAACTTGCCGAATGTTGCCGGCCCGCCCCCAATCATCCCCAAATCCCTTAATTCTTTGCATAAATCGCGCATGGCCAGACTATCCTTGACATTATCCTGCGTATAAAGCTTCCCCCGAGGATCAAGCGCAAAGGCCCCTTTGGCAATCACCCGATCGGCAAGCGGGATATCGGCTGTAATCACCAGGTCGCCCGCTTGCGCAAGCCCGACAATATGGTCATCGGCGACATCAGAACCGGCGGGAACCTGGATGAAGGTGATCTTTGCGCTCCTGCCACCCCGCAGGGGCTTATTGGCGACAAAGCACAATGGCACGTTCAGGCGCGCCGAAGCCCTGATCAGCACATCCTGAATTACGTTCGGGAAGGCATCCGCATCAACAAATATCCGCATCTCACTCCTTTTGCCACGCTCCGCTGAAACCATTTATTCAGATCAGACAACTCCAGAATTGCCTTTCCTCTATAACCCGGCCTTGCCAATATTTCAACACCCATTGCGGATAAGCGGCCATATTTCCCTTGACAGCAAAAACCGGCTGTACTATTGACTTTCCCGTCTCTGCCGGGAAATTGGGAAGATGGTGCAAATCCATCGCGGTCCCGCCGCTGTAACCGGGGACAAAGGCCGCCTGGTGTCACTGTTTTAAAAAAGAATGGGAAGACGCGGCCCCAGGATGATCCGGAAGCCAGAATACCAACCAGCAGGGTATCATGTTCGGTCGGCCCACGAGGACAGGGGCCCACTGATGGGAAAACGAGTTGAGGATGAAATACGGCATCCCCGCGTCGGAAGGCGCGGGGATTTTTGCTTTCACAAAACCTGAAAAAATCCCCCACCCTACCCCTCCCCCGCTGGGGGATGGATATTGGAAGATGCATTTCAGATAAAGCAGAGGACGCGGAATTTATGTCTAATCGGTTGCTGATGATTCGCCATGGCGAATCCGAAGCCCACTACAAGGGGCGGTATATCGGGAAGACGGATGCGAATCTGTCCGCAAAGGGGCAAAAACAGGCGGCGGCCCTCGCCGCTCCGCTATCCGCCTTCAGGGACGTCTCTTTTTTAACCAGTCCCCTGCGCCGCGCCCGCCAGACGGCAGAGTTCGCCATTGGCTTGAGCAAACCCCTGGAGATAGACGAAAACCTCCGGGAGATAGACTTCGGACTCTGGGAGGGGTTGAGCTTTGCGGAGATAACGGCGGCCTATCCGGCTGAGGTGGTAAAATGGGCGGCGCAGGGAGAGGATTTCCCCTTTCCGGAAGGTGAGAATACGGCAAGTTTCCGAAAAAGGATTGCAACAGCGGTAAACTTTATCGTCAGCAACCCTGCCGAAACAACGGTAGTTTTCACCCACGGGGGCGTCATCCGCTTTCTCATCTGTCATTTTCTGGGACTCCCGAGCAGGCATCACCTCTCTTTTGAGATATCACCGGCATCGCTCTCGGAAATCATGATTCACGAAGAAAAAGGCGTTCTTACACGCCTGAACGACCAGCATCATCTGAAAGGTTCACTGCTGAATTATGGCTGAGATAATTCTCGTTACCGGCGGAAGTCGAAGTGGCAAGAGCTCTTACGCGCAGAAAAAAGCAGAGGAGATCCCGGGAGCACGCCTCTTTATCGCGACCTGTCCGATAATCGATCCCGAAATGGAGGAAAGAATCCGGAAGCACCGCGAGGCAAGAGAGGGGAGAGGCTGGAAAACCATTGAAGAAACCGTCAATCTGGCGGGGGTCATCCGCCGGAGTGGCGAAGGAAGGACGGTTCTTGTGGACTGCCTTACCCTCTGGATAAACAACCTCATGTACAAAGAGGAAAAAGTGGGCGCAGTGGTGACGGAAGAGATTATTGTCGAATACTGCCGGGAGCTTGTCGCCGCCTGCCGGGAAAGCGCGGGCACAGTTTTTCTGGTCGCCAACGAGGTCGGCATGGGGATCGTCCCCGACAACGAAACAGCGCGGCGTTACCGGGACATTGCCGGGCGCTGCAATCAGGAAATAGCGAGGGCCGCAGACAAGGTCATACTGCTTGTCTGCGGCATCCCCCTTCCCGTAAAGGAGCAACCATGATGCTGTTGCAGGAGACAATCGCAAAAATTGGACCGCAGGACATGGCCGTTCGGGCGCTGGCCCATCAGCGTCTGGAAAACCTGACGATGCCCTACTGGGCGCTCGGACGGCTGCTGGACTTGGCGGAGGAACTCGCCGGAATAACCCGCTCGCTGCATCCGGCGGTCGCCCGCAAGACAATTTTCACGATGGCCGGGGATCACGGGGTCGTCGCCGAAGGGGTCAGCAAGTATCCGCAGGAGGTAACCCCGCAGATGGTCGCAAACTTCGCCGCCGGCGGGGCGGGGATCAATGCCCTCGCCCGCCAGGCCGGGGCGTCGGTCATCGTCGTGGATATGGGGGTCGCCACCGATTTAAGCGATCTTGCCGCCTCCGGCAAGATACTGTCGCGCCGGGTCGGCCCCGGCACAAAAAATATGGCCGTCGGCCCGGCGATGAGCCGCAAGGAGGCCGTTTGCGCCCTCGAAAATGGGATCGATCTTGCGCTCAACGCGGCAGATGCCGTCGATATTTTCGGCACCGGCGAGATGGGCATCGGCAACACCACCCCCAGCAGCGCGATTGTCGCCGTCTTCAGCGGCCGTCCGGTCGGAGAGGTCACGGGCCGCGGAACCGGAATCGAAGATGAACAGTTCACCCACAAGGTCGGCGTAATTGAACGGGCCCTGCGGCTGAACAAACCCGATCCCCATGACGGCATTGATGTTCTGGCAAAGGTTGGCGGCTTTGAAATCGGGGGGATAGCGGGGCTGATTCTGGGCGCCGCCCGGCTGAAAAAACCTGTGGTTATCGATGGTTTCATCTCGACGGCCGGCGCACTGATCGCAAGCGCCCTCTGTCCGACGGCGCGGCAGTACATGATCGCCGCCCACCGCAGCGTTGAACAGGGGCACCGCGTTGCCCTGGAACTGCTCGAAAAGCAGCCGCTTCTCGACCTCGATTTGCGACTCGGCGAGGGAACGGGGGCGGCGCTGGCGATGAACTTTATCGAGGCCGCCGTCCGGGTACTGACGGAAGTGGCGACGTTTGAGGAAGCGATGGTCTCAAAGGCGCAATGAGAGGATTTTTCGCGGCACTGCAATTTTTGACGATCTTTTCGCTGCCCCGCGGCCTTGCGCCCGACAAAGAAGCCCTGCAAAAAGCACCTCCGTTTTTCCCGCTGATTGGGCTGCTGGTGGGCTTCCTGGTGTCGACGATTGACTGGGGATTGGGCTTTATCTTCCCGGTCCCGGTCAGAAGCGTGCTTGCGACAATTCTGCTGATCGCGTTTTCCGGGGCGCTCCATACGGACGGCCTCGCCGATACGGCAGACGGCCTGCTCAGCTCCCGCCCGCGCGAACGGATGCTCGAAATCATGCGGGACAGCCGAACCGGACCGATGGGAGCAGTCGCGATTGTCTGCGTTGTTTCGCTGAAGATCGCCGCCATCGCCTCCCTCCCCTCCCCGGCCCGTTTCTGGGCACTGCTCCTGATGCCGGTCGCCGGCCGCTGCGCCCTGCTGATCGTAATGGCGGTTCTTCCTTATGCGCGCCCGGAGGGTCTCGTCGGTGTTTTTCGGTTAAACCGCCCGGCTCTTTTTCTTTTCTGGGCGCTGATCTTTCTGCTGGCAACCGGCGGCCTCGCGGGAGGACTGGCCGGAGTCATAGCCGCTGCATCATCCTTTTTGTTCGTGCTTTTGTTTACCATCTATCTCCGCAGGAAACTCGGCGGTTATACTGGGGACACGCTCGGCGCGGCCTGTGAACTGACCGAACTGATCCCGCCCCTGGTCGCCCTTGCCTGGATGGGGAGCTTATGACGACGGTAAAAAGGCGCACACCGGCAAACCTGTTTCAGGAAACCTCACCCAACGTCGGCAAGAACGTCCTGGAAACCGCCTCTCCAAGGTAATTCGGCAATCGGTAAAAATGGAAGAGATATATAAAATCATTGGCTTATGAGAGAAAAGGAGATGCATGATGGGCGATAAAAACAGGATCCTGATTTTCACCGGCGAGGGGAAGGGAAAGACGACCTCCGCTTTGGGAATGGCGCTCCGGGCGCACGGACACGGCATTGCGGTCGCCGTTATCCAGTTCGTAAAAACGAACACAGAAACAGGCGAATACGCGGCTCTGAAAAAAATGGAGAATGTCGAAATCATCACGATCGGGGCCGGATTTGTCCCCCGACCGGATGACCCACGCTTCGCCGACCACTGCCGGGCGGCAAAACAGGGCCTCCAGCAGGCCGCAGCATATCTCCAGACCGGCCGTTTCGGTTTGGTGATCCTTGACGAGGTTTGTGTGGCGGTCTCTTTGCATCTCCTTGACGAAGAGGCTGTCCTCGCCACCCTTCGCCTGGCGGCCCCCGGCACAACCATCGTGCTGACCGGCCGCGGGGCGTCGCCGGGGCTGATTGAGATCGCCGACACGGTTTCGGAGATAAAGGCAATCAAGCACGGATACGAAAGCGGCATCAAGGCTCAGCGAGGGGTGGAATTCTGATGGCTTAGGGATGTAATAAAAGAATTATCTCTCGCGCAAGCCTCTCGGTCGCGTCTTTTTGCGTATCCCGAAAAACTACGATATGGAACATGTAGGCAAGCACGGTATATTCACCTTCTGCTGAAACTGAAAAAGAGCCGAGACGCTTTTCGGTGGACAGCTCCCATACCGTGACATCCAAAACCGTCTTGTTGCTGCAGGAGGCAATTCCGAAGGGAGCTGCGTACAGCGGTACATGAATATTGGCGTCAAATTTCTCCTGCACGTAAATAACATATCGCAATCGCTCCGCCGCGACCTGAGCCTTCGATAGCTTCAGCCGGCATAAAATAGAATCTCCGTTTCCGGTCGGGCAATCCAAATCCTTGTCTTTCTGCAGATCCTTCAAATGTCTGACCGCAAACCTTCCCGGCTGGGGATTCACCCTCAATATCGTTTTGATCAGTTCGCCAATGGTATCCATCTGGGAGGTTGCTGCGCAATTGGCCGTAAAATAGGAACCGGCTATGGACTGCTTGGGGGGTGGCGCATTCTTCCCGTAAACCACTATAACCCCTCGCCCTGTTCCACGGGTTCGATGGTCGCAAGCGGATCATGGATCGCGGTCTCGGAGGACATGGGCACATGCACGCATCCGGGGAACAATGCCAGCAGAAGCAACATCAAGCCTTGAGGATATGCCTTCTTCCGCACCCTGTTCCGTTCGATCTTCCCGTGAAGCGAAAATCGAAACAGGGTTTCCCTTTTAACTTCTGCGCCCCGGGTATGCATTGATTTCATGGCTTCTTTTCCCCAGATACGATTTTTCCGGCGGTCATGTCTTCGATCCAGAAAAAGACCTTGTACCCCTGGCCGGTCATCCTGTCCGCCCGGAGTGTATAGCGATGGCCAGCCTCCAGGTTGATGTTCGAGATTTTTTCGTAAGCAGCGTATCCCTTGGCGTCAACCATAACACTGACCCCAAAGATCACTGCCCACTTAATCCTGTGAACGCTGGCCAGCAATTTCACTGACCCATATTTTGTTTGTGACACATAGTGCATGTCATCAATGATCGCCCTTCCTATCGTCAGCAAGTTTACCTGCCACAAGGCAGTTCCCGGCTGATGAGCATTTCTCTCGAAATCCCGCGCCGCTTTATTCAGCGGCAATTTCTTTTGCCTTTCTAAACTGGGGAGAATCGACGATTGCATTTTTCACAGCCGGTCTTGCCGCCGCAAGTCGCTCCATCTGCCGCACTCTTTCTTCGCTGGGCGGGTGGGTGCTCAGCGCATCGGAAAGTTTTTTGGTGAGGGAATCGTTCTGCCCTCCACCCTTCTTTTCGATCTGCAGCAGCTTTTTATAAAAATCGCCCACCTTGTTCTTATCGTAGCCGGAATTGACGGCAAGCCGGAAGCCGATGCGATCCGCTTCCATCTCGTCCTCACGGGAGTTCACCAGAAAACGGTATTTCTGGACGAGCAACCCACCGCCCGCCCCCGCGGCGGCGCCTATCACCGACGTTTTTACGTAGCAGGCCTTATCATCTTCCGCACAGATCACACTCCCCAGCCCATATCCGATAATGCCGCCTATGATTCCGCCCCCGGCCCCGTAGAGCCATGTCTTACCCTGTTCCTTTTCCATAACGTACATACGTTCAGCGGCGTGTCGGGCCACTACATGACCGATCTCATGCCCGATGACCCCAGCAAGTTCCGCTTCGTTCGCCGCAATCGCAATCAGAGAAGCGGTCACGAATACCTTTCCCGCGGGCATCGCAAACGCGTTGGGTTTTTTGGAATCAACAACGGTAAATTCGTAGTGATAGGGTTTTCCTTCCAGATCATTGGCCAAAACTATCTTCCTGCCGATTGCGGTTACATAGTTCTGCAGCTCTGTACTTTTCGCCGCCGGATAGTCTTTTAAAAGTTCCGGAAGCGCCTCTTCGGCCAGCCGTTTTTCATCCGCGACCGTCAACGCCGTCTGCTGCTCCCGGTTGTCTCCCTCCCGATAGCGCGAACTCGTTGTCGGCGCGCATGAGCTAATAAGAGATAAAACCATTGCCGTGATAATCATTTTTTTCATAAGCTTCTCCCCTGTTTCATATTTAGCCGCTTCAAAACGACCTTCTTTCCTGACGAATAAAAAGCCCATTTTTACCATGCGCCTTGTTTGCCTTTGAATGCGGCTCAAAAAAACTAAACGCGATATTTTGTCGTTCATTATTATCAGCAATATGATTATGTTTCAATTATCATGTTTATATGACATCCTTGGCCATCTTTACGAAAATACGGTTTGATAGCGCTATATGAATTTGTCATAGAGCATAAAAATATGCTACAGGGCCCCGGAAAGAATTTGAGAGTGGCTGAATAAAAAATACGCCCTACTAAAGAGGGTGAATTTCTCGCGATGATCTCATGAACAGTGAAAAAACGACCCCTTGGACCATTGTCTTGCTGTTAATCGGCACGGGCGTTGTGTGTTCCTTTCAGGTAGGCAAGGTTCCTGTTGCGCTATCCATGCTGAGGCGGGACCTGGGATTGACCCTGTTTTGGGCAAGCTGGGTAATTTCTGTCTTTAACGTGATCGGCGCCTTAGCCGGCGTATTTATGGGGGGCTTCGCCGACCGGATCGGCTATCGTCAATTGATCATTACAGGCCTGTCCCTGATGACGCTGGGCTCTCTGACGGGTGGGCTTACTTCCAGTGTCGTCCTCTTTTTCAGCTCAAGATTCGTAGAGGGCGTGGGGTTCTTTTTTACCGTTCTGTCCATTCCGTCCCTGATCACCCGCATCGCCAACATCAGGGACCTTCGTCTTATCCTGGGGTTCTGGGGGGCCTATATGCCTTCCGGCATCACCATCATGCTCTTTATCTCGCCGTTTGTAGTGGATGGGATCGGCTGGCGCGGCCTGTGGATTCTCAACGGATTCATCTGCCTGATTTGTCTGGCGGTATTTGCCGCCGCAACTGCCCACCTCCCGCAGGAAGGAAGAAAAACGGCAAAAAGCTCTATTCAGGTTTCGCGAAATGTGAAAACCATTTTTAGGACACCGGGGCCGATGCTGCTTGCAACATGTTTTCTCTGTTATGCAGGGCAATGGATGGCCCTGATGAATTTTCTCCCCACCTTTTTTATCGAAGAAATTGGCATGGGGAAGGGAAGCGCAGCTCTCTGGACGGCATTGACAGTACTGGTCAATATCCCCGGGAACATCCTGGCAGGACTACTCTCCCAAAAAAATGCCCCTCGCTGGCTCGTCCTCTCGGTGGTGTTCATTGTCATCAGCCTGGTCACGATCGGCATCTATACCCCACAAACGCCTCTTGCAGTTCGCCTCCTGCTGTGCCTCGTTTTCAGCTTTATCGGAGGTCTGATTCCGGGGACCCTGATGGCGGCTGTCCCCTTCCATTCTCCCGGGAAGGAATACATCGGCGCAACTAACGGTCTGATCATCCAGGGATCCAACATCGGCACATTGCTCATGGCGCCGGCCCTGGCAGCCGTGGTGAGTCTGTTCGGAGGATGGCAGGGGGCGCCCTTGATATTTGTTGCAGCCGGGTTGATCGGTCTTTCCTCTGCGCTGGCAATCGGCCGGCTGGAGAGTAAATATGGCATCAAGTGAACTGCCTGCGAAAAATCTTTCAACTATTGTCAAAAGAGCTGTTTACCGCTGCCGGCTCACTCCTCGCAGGCAAACATCACTTCTTTAAGCTATTGAGGCCGCTCACGCCGCATGGAAAGTGCAACCGACCTCAATAATGGCGATAATGCCTGTCAGAGTAAAAATCACACCTCCGTTTTTTGCAATCTTAAACGGTGTGCTTCAATATAGCGCCTGGAGCGCTTATCCCGACTGAAAATTAAATCGGCTGCCAGAACGGCGGGCTGTATTTTTACGATATCGGCTATAAAGCAGGTCGCGCCGGCGGCTATAGCCATTGCCACAAAGGCATTATTAAGCAGAGTCCGCTCCGGAAGCCCAAAAGAAACATTACTGACAGCCAGGGTCACATTTACCCCTAATTCCATTTTGATCCTGCGGATCGCCTCGATTATTTTGGGGCCAGCAGTTGCGTCGGCGCCCACAGAAAACGTCTCGACGTCAATCAGGATATCCTCGCGCGGGATACCCATCTTTTCAGCACGTTCGACTATTTTGTGGGCAATGGAAACACGCCTTTCGGTGTTTTGCGGGATGCCCTCATCATCCTGCACAAGCCCGATCACCGCCGCGCCGTATTGTTTTATCAGGGGGAGCACCCTGCTTAGGGAGCGCTCTTCCCCGGAAACCGAGTTTACAAGAGGCTTGCCTTTGTAAACCCTCAGGGCGGCTTCCAGCGCTTCATGATTGGCGCTGTCGATGCAAAGCGGCGTATCCACCAGGGCGGCTATTTCCTGCACCACCCGAGGAAGCAGCTCTACCTCGTTTATACCGAAAACCCCCACGTTGACATCAAGAATATCGGCGCCTGCCTGCATTTGCGTCAATGCTTCCTTGCGCACTGTCTCCAGATTGCCGACCTTCAATTCCTCCTGGAATTTCTTTTTTCCGGTGGGGTTAATGCGCTCGCCGATAATCACCGTGGGCTTATCATCGCCAATCAAAACCTCTCTTGCAGGACTTGCTACTATCGTCTTCATTGCTTTATAAATCCTCCTTTTTACCATTTGCAATTCTGTATTTACCCAAATAGTTGGCCTGAATAAACGTCTGATTAAAGTGCGGGGCGCTGGCAAGTTCAATATAATTGATCATGCCGGCAATCCCTTTTGCTTCCGCACGCTTCGTAACAGAAATCAGGGCCAACTTGGCCCCCAAACCAGCGGCATTCCCCACCTGCTCAAAACGTTCCAACGGCAGCGCAGGCAGCATGCCGGCGGTAATCGCGCTGGCAACATCAATATAACTGCCGAAGGCCCCGGCAATAATGACTCGGTCAATCTCGTCCTCCCTTTTACCCTGGTTCTCCAGAAGCATCTGGATGCCGGCCCTGATGGCCGCCTTTGCCAACTGTAACTCTCTGATATCATTTTGAGTTATAGTAATGGCCGGACTGCCTCCCCGCTCTTCTTTACTGACCAGTACAAATTCCCGTTGTTTTCCATTTATTATGACCCGGGGGTGATCGGCCGTCATCCGGCCGCCTTTATCAATGATTCCAGCCTTGAATAACTGCGCCAGCGCGTCCATGATTCCGGAGCCGCAGATGCCAACCGGCGGCGCTCCCTCTATGGTCTGATAATGAACCGTATCGCCGACGATCTGCATTCGCTCGATCACTCCCCGAGCGGCTCTCATGCCGTCCTTGATGTGTCCGCCTTCAAAGGCGGGGCCGGAAGCGCATGATGCGCTTGCTATCCTTCCATTGCATACCAAAGAAACCTCCGTATTGGTGCCAATATCCAGCGCCAGGACAAAGCCTTTTGCCTGCCAGACGTCCGTCGCCAGCAGCATCGCCACATGGTCGGCGCCTACAAAACCGGCAATATTCGGCAGCAGGTGCACATAGGCGCCGGCCGCTATTTTTATGCCGACGTCCCGCGCCTTGAGATCCAGGGGCTGATTAACAGCAGAAATAAAGGGAGGCAAGGCCAGTTGTTTCACCGCCAGCCCCAGAAAAATGTGGTGCATTGCAGTGTTGCCTACTACTACAGCCTCTACAACCTCGTTTATATTAATCCCGGCTTCCCGGCACATCTTGGCAGTTAGGCGGTTGATTGCCTCCACAGCCAGATCCCGCATTTTCAGCAAGTCTTCAGGATTTTTTATCGCGCTGGTGATGCGGCTGACAATATCTTCCCCATAGCTGATCTGGGGATTCATGGCGCCCTTGGCGGTTACAGTTTTGCCATCGCTTAAATCCACTAGATAAGCGGCTATTTTGGTGCTGCCCAAATCTACGGCTAACCCCAGCCGACGATCCGACGCTGACCCCACCGCGATCACTTCATTTTCGCGGACAATAGCCTGACAGTCCCAGCTATCGGCCCTGAGCTGCGGTGATAATGCGCGCAGAACATCAATGTCCAAAATGTCGCAGGTTGGTTGAGCCTGCCGGTTAATTTCTTCCAGCAGGCGCCCGGCATCGGCACGCAAATCGGCAAGGGAGGGTTCCGTAAGCGACAGACGGTACGCCTTAACGGGCGGCGCCAAAGGAACCTTTAATTCTATCCCTTCCAACTGCGTTCGCTGGGGCGATGTCATTGATTCAACTGGAATGTACAGTTTGCAGTTACTTTGAGGATAGGTCTGGCAGGCAAGACGCCAGCCCGCCTGCAGTCCTTCAGTTGTAAAGGCTTCCACCTCGTTTGCGGTCGGCTTTGAGACAATTCCGTCCAGAATTCTTATTTTACAGGTAGAACATACCCCCGCGCCTCCGCAGATGCTGTTTATTCCGATCCCTAAACGGCGGGCACAGGCCAAAAGAGATTCCTGCTCCTGACAATTGCCTCTGCGTCCTACCGGCTCATAGATAATTATATGTTCTGCCATTATATTCCGATAAACCGCTCATTTCTCGGCTGAGAAAACTTATCCCCTGTTTTTACGGTCTTTTTCCGCCTCGCAAACCAGCCTGCCCAAGCCAATTTACTGCGATTCGCCTTTCTTTTGCCCTGCCGTCTTGTAATGGCAGGTTTCCCGCAGGTTGCACCGGGCGCATACTTCTGCCTGCGTCCATCTAATCATCTCGCTCCCGATGCCAATAACCATGGAAACCGACTTTCGCGGGATCATTACCCCTGAAGGGGCAAGGCTGACGCCGATTCGCGATGCTGCAGACAGTTCCAGCAAATTCCCCTGCTCGGTCAAGGGAAAGCCCGGCATGCCCGGGTTGACCGGACTGCTTAGCTCGTAACCGCGAGCGGCAACCTCGGCGGCGATAAATTTCAGGGCTTCCGGAATCAGCGTATCGACGGCGGCGCTGCCGATACCGTCCAAAAGCAGGCTGCGCAGCGTTTCTTTACTTTTAGTATAGTCGCTAACCCGTTTTTCCAAGTTTGGGCCAATGGTGACGATCAGCACAGCCAGCTCTTTGGCGCCAGGGAAAAAGGCCGGAAGAGCCGGGCCGTGGATGGCTTTGTCTCCCTCCAAAGATATCCGGTTACCGTTCATTCCGGTTACAGGGTATTTTTCATAGGCGGCAGCCGGCGCCAGAAGCCCCCAGCTCTCTACGCCGGTCAATAACTCCTGCGTCAGCTCCTTTATCCTGGGCTGGACATTGATTCTTTCTCCAAGTCCCTGCCGCCGCAGAACCTCCTGCATATTCAGATTCAAGGGTATATCACGGATTACCGGCATATCTTATCTCAGCTGATTGATTATTAACAGACGCCATCTTCCCAAGTGAATTGAAACATGGCCTTGACATTCTCGCGCTTTACCTTGAGGAATTTCATTTGGCAGAATGATTATCCCATCGTTTAATGCATGTCAACGACTTTTTCGGACACGCCTGAACTTGTGATTGACAAAATCAGACCTGCGTGATAGGCGGCCACTTCACGACAATACTTTTCTACCTTGTTCCTTACAGCGTATATTTTGCAATATCGGCTTTTCGTGATATATATATAGCGTTTCGTCATCAGGAAGTTCCGGGCTGATAGTTTGATTGGCCAACAACGGATACGTTACAAGACATCAAACAACATAACTTTAAAGGGGGTATGAAATGAAAAAAGGGGCTTTGCTGTTACTTTTCGCATTTGTCTTTGTTTTTGGGGCTTATACGCCTGCTGGGGCTGACGTAATAAAACTGAAGTCAGCCAATTATCTTCCGCAGTCTCATAAGATGTCGCTCCTCGGGCAGAAGTTCTGCGATGAAGTGAATAAACGTCTGGCCGGCAAGGTGGAGATCACGTACTTCCCGGGCGGAACGCTGCTGTCTCCCGACAAGATGTACAACGGGATAACGCAGGGCATCGCGGACATGGGTTTGTCCCATATCGCATACAACACAGGCCGCTTTCCCGTAACGGAAGCTCTCCAGATGCCCTTGGGCTATCCGAGCGGATGGGTGGCATCCATGGTATCAAGCGACTTCTACAATAAGTTCAAGCCTAAGGAGTGGGAAAAGGTTCATGTGCTTTATCTTACCATGAGCGGCCCCTGCATCATCCATAGCGTCAGCAAACCCGTCAGAACCCTCGAGGACTTGAAGGGCATGAAGATTCGGGGCACCGGAACGCTGGCAGACGTTTTGAAGGCCTTGGGCGCATCGCCTGTTCCTCTGGCCATGCCGGACGTTTACGAGTCGCTCCGAAGGAAGGTCCTCGATGGCGTCATGGTCGATTTGAGCGTTTTGAGACAATGGAAGTTTGCCGAAGTGGAGAAGTACGTCACCGCCAACTGGCAGCTCGGTACGGGGTATGTCTTCTATTTTGTCATGGACCAGAACAAGTGGAAAAGCCTGCCCCCGGAAGCTCAGAAGGTTTTTACCGAGGTAGCGGCGGAGATCTCCGACCTGCAGGCAGTTCTGTGGAACGATACGGATGTTGACTCCCGGGACTACTTCGTAAAGAACATGGGCGGCCAGATTCTGCCCCTCAGCGATGCCGAGGCGGCCAAATGGAAAAAGGCGGTCGAGCCGGTCATCTCCGATTATAAGAAAGCCATGCAAAAGCAGGGACACAGTGCGGCTGAAACCGACAGTTGGATGAAGTTCATCGCAGAACGTATCGACTACTGGACGAAGCAGGAGAAGAAGAAGGGTATTGCAACGCCTTTTCTCTAACAGAAAAATTGCGGAAAGGTGCAGGGCATGACCAGCGGAGGCGTGTGAAGAACAAAGACTCTTCACCGCCTTTGTTGCGTATGCCTTGCGCTTTCTTGTAATGGCGGCATAATAAGTATAGGCAACTATGGATATTTACACTGATTCAGGCGCTCCGCGAAAAGTGCGGCAGAGCGCCTGAAGGGAGGGATTATGAAAACCCTGGAAACCTGGGTAAGGCGCATCAGCGATATACTGAACCTTATCGCTGCGGCGGCTCTCACCTTTATGATGTTTCTCACCGTGGTTGATGTGGCCCTGAGAGCCGGCAGTCAGCCTATTATCGGGGTTTACGAGGTCGTCGGGCTGACTCTGGCGATTGTGATTGGCCTTTCTCTTCCCCAGGTTTCCCTCGACGGCGCTCATGTTTATATGGAGTTCGGCTTGGACCTGCTTTCTCCCCAAGGTCAGAATATTCTGAAAACAATCACCCGCATAATCGGCATCGGCCTTTTTTTGTTCATCGGGTACAATCTTTTGTCTGTAGGCGCCGAGTTTCACTCATCCGGGGAAGTATCTCCGACACTGAGGCTCCCCTTCTTCCCCGTCGCCTACGCCCTGGCCGTCTGCTGCTTCCTGCAGTGCCTCGTCTTTATAATACAAATAACCACGATCTGGGGAGGACAACATGAATGAAGTCACTATTGGCTTTCTTGGCCTCGTCACGTTGCTGCTCTTCTTTGCGACCGGGTTTGAATTGGGCTTTTCCATGGCTCTGGTGGGCTTCGCCGGTTTCGCGATCCTCAACGGCATGCATGGGGCCATGAACCTCCTCGGCAGAGACATATACGACGTTTTCACAAACTACGGCTACACCGTTTTTCCCCTCTTTATCCTGATGGGACAGATAGGTTTCAATGCGGGCATCGCGGTCAGGCTTTACGATTCGGCTAACAAATTCATCGGCCACATTCCCGGCGGCCTCGCCATGGCTACGGTTGTTGGCGCCACAGGCTTCAAAGCGATCTGCGGCTCCTCGGCCGCCACTTCCGCCACTTTTGCCAGCTTTGCCGTTCCCGAAATGAACCGTTATAAATATGACATCCGGTTATCGACAGGCATTGTGGCAACGGTAGGAACCCTCGGGGTCATCATCCCGCCGAGCGTCACCCTGATACTGCTGGGAATAATAACGGAGCAGTCCATAGGACAGCTCTTCCTCGCCGGCATGGTCCCCGGCCTTATCATCGCAGCCCTTTTTATCGGCATCATTTACGGATGGGCAAAAATCAACCCGCAAGTGGCTCCCAGATCCGAAAGATCCTCGTGGCCCACAAGGATTAAATCCCTGCCCGAAATCGGCTGGGTGCTGCTCGTCTTTCTGGTTGTCGTCGGGGGAATCATGCAGGGCTATTTCACCCCCTCGGAGGCCGGTGCGGTAGGAACATTTGCCGTTCTCCTGCTTGCGATAGCCCAGAGGGATATGTCCTTCAAGAAGTACATCACATCCCTCAAGGAAGCGCTGCGCACCGCCGGCATGCTGCTGATGCTCATCGCTGGCTCCACCGTTTTCGGCCATTTCATCACGGTGACGACTATCCCCCAGCACCTGGCAGAGTGGCTGGTCAGCCTGCCTCTCGACCGCTACATTATTCTAACCATGATTTTTATCGCCTACTTGATAGGCGGCTCCTTTATCGATGATCTTGCCTTCATGATCCTCGCCACTCCGATCTTTTACCCCGTGGTGCTGAAGCTTGGCTTCAACCCCCTGTGGTTCGGCATAGTGCTCGGGGTTGTTCTGATGATCGGCGTAGTCATTCCGCCGGTAGCCATCTGCGTATTCGTAGTAAAAAATATCACCAAGACGCCCATCGGCACCATTTACAAAGGGGTGGCGCCGTTTCTCATTTCCCTTTTTGCCGTCTGGGGCCTCCTCTATGCCTTCCCCCAACTTGTGCTCTGGCTGCCCTCGGTGTTCTTCAATGTTGGATAAATTGATATAAGCGGTTTAAAAGCACAGCCGCACCGAGTCTTGATTCTTTCCTGACGCAGGAGGCTGCGACAATATTATAATCAAACATTATTCAGGTAAATAACCATAATTTGCTAACGGAAGGAGAATTGCGATGGCAGGAGATTTGATCAGTTTGATGGCGGAATTCAAGGAAGACGAGGTGTTAAAGATTGTAGAAGAACGTCTTAACGCCAATGAAGACCCCGCTAAAATTCTGGATGACGCCCGCAGTGCGATGGAGATTGTCGGCAGGCGTTTTGCTGACGGTGAATATTTCATCCCTGATCTGGTTTACTCCGGAGAGATTCTCAAGGAGGTGACGGATCTGGTTAAGCCGAAGCTGAAAGGGGCATCCGAGGTGAAAAGGCTGGGGAAGGTTATCGTCGGCACGGTTGCCGGGGACATACATGACATCGGCAAGGACATCGTTGTCTTTATGCTCGATGTCAACGGCTTTGAGGTTTTGGATCTGGGCGTGGATGTGCCGGCGGAGAAGTTTATCGAAAAGATCAAAGAGAGCGGTGCAGCGATTGTTGCTTTAAGCGGTTTTCTGACGCTTTCCTATGACTCGATGAAGGCGACGATTGACGCCATCCAAGGAGCCGGCCTGCGCGACAAGGTGAAGATCATGATCGGCGGCGGCCAGATTAATGAAGATATAAGAAAATATACCAGCGCGGATGCCTATGGGAAGGATGCCATGGCCGGGGTGAAGTTTGCCAAGGAGTGGACGAGCGCCGCATAAGCGCTTTGAGATAACCTGTCAGGAGGGAAATTATGGAAAAGCAATGGAAGGATCTGTCCGCGGATGAAAAACAGGAGGCGATGTTTGACTCCTGGCTTTCGCCTAAGGGCGTGAAGTTTGTAAATCCTGAAGCCGAGAAGCTCTACAAGGAAAGGGTGACGCGCTTTAAAGATGCTATCCAGTTAAGGAAAAAACCGGACAGGGTTCCGGTTTTTCCCAATACCAACTTTTTCCCGGCACTTTATTCCGGCATTACCCCGCAAGAGGCGATGTATGACTACGACAAACTCTATGCAGCGTATAAAAAATATGTGCTCGACTTCGCCCCGGATGCTCATGGCGGGGCCGGCCTGCCCGGTCCCGGAAGAATGTTCGAGATTCTGGACTATAAGTTATACAACTGGCCCGGGCACGGGGTTGATCCCCGTTATACATATCAGGCTGTTGAGCGGGAATATGTGAATCCCGATGAATATGACAAATTGATCGCCGATCCCGCTGCATTCTTCACCAATACATACCTTCCCCGCATCATGGGGGCGCTGGACGGCTTTAAGCTTCTGCCGCCGCTTACTGGCATCA
Organism: Syntrophales bacterium; assembly: GCA_023229765.1. Classification (NCBI taxonomy): domain Bacteria; kingdom Pseudomonadati; phylum Thermodesulfobacteriota; class Syntrophia; order Syntrophales; species Syntrophales bacterium. Next base: position 22,563 of record JALNYO010000039.1, read on the forward strand.
TAGAACTGCCGTTCACCGGTCCCAATATAGCGCATTACGGTTTGCCGGAGGTGCAGGCTTCCCTTGAGAAACTTATGGAAGCGGGACGCGAGGCGCTGAAATGGTTTAACCGCATGCATGAATTCGACAGAGAAATGGCTTCCTTGGGATTCCCCTGTTTCTTCGGCGGCTTTACCAAAACTCCTTATGACATCATCGCCGATACCCTCCGGGGAACCAAGGGCGCCATCATGGACGTTTACCGTCAGCCGGCCAAACTGCTCGAAGCGCTCGAGGCGTTAACCCCGATTGCGATTAACATGGGTACATCCGTGTCAAAATTGAGCGGTAATCCTATAGTATTCATCCCCTTGCACAAGGGCGCTGATGGATTCATGTCCGATGCGCAGTTCAAAAAATTCTACTGGCCCACCTTCCGAAAGTTATTGATGGGCTTGATCGAAGAGGGCTGCGTGCCGTTTTCATACGTTGAGGGGAGCTTCAACACCCGGCTGGAGGTTATCAAAGATGTCCCCAAGGGCAAAGTTATCTGGTGTTTCGACTTGACGGATATGGCCAAAGCAGCGGAAATACTCGGCGATACGGAATGTATTGCCGGAAATATGCCGGTTGTCGCATTAAATGTAGCTACCCCTCAGGAAGTAAAAGACCTTGCGAAAGGGTTGATTGACACAGTGGGTAAAAACGGAGGCTACATCATGTCAACCGGGGTAGCGCTCGATGAGGCAAAGCCTGAGAACGTAAAAGCGATGGTTGACTTCACGAAGGAGTACGGCATATACAAATAAAGGTACATCCGGATAAAGCATGCTTTGCTTAATGAATAGGAACGGCTGAAAAAGACGAAGAGAAAGAGGCCATGCAGGAAAGGCGAGGGATGGAAGTCCTTCGCTTTTCTTGTAGATCGCGGAAGGGCTCCCGTCAGTGGTCTTTGACCTTTTCCTTGCGAGTTTTGTTTCATCGATTTTTTAGCCAACAAGCGGCTGTAGGGGAAATTACAGAGTCCCTCTGACAAGTATCTGTTTTATCCCTGCTATTTGTAAAGGAGCATTTGCGGAAGGGGTATGCGCAGTTGGATGGCGCCCTGAACCGGACATTCCTCCACACATGCGCCACAGTGCCAACACTCATAAGGGTATTTCACCACGGGCGGCGCTTTCTTATCTTCCATTACCAATACGTCCGAAGGGCATACCTTCACACATACTCCACAGCTAACACACTTGGTCTCCTCTATCACAACTGACATTTGTTCCTCCAATCAGCTCGCTGGTCTTTATCTTAACTCTGTCCTATCACTCTCCAGCTGGCAACTGGTTTTCCTGCTTTTTTATTCACTACCAGCAGTTTTTCCAGCATTCTGTTAGCATATGGGTAATCGGCACGGCGGTGCGCCTCTCTTGACTCCCTTCTCTCCAGAGCCGCTGTCATTATCAGCTCGCCCAAGTCTATGATATTGAGCACCTCAATACAACGCATCAGCTCATGCTGGTTTCGCGCGACGAGTGTCTTGTGCACCTTATCCTTTAATCTCGTCAGATACATCAGGCCTGCCGTCAAGGATTTTTCCGAACGGAGACTGCCGCAATAGTCTTCCATCAGTTGCTGCAGGGCAATGTTGCTCTCCTGCCAGTCGGGACCTGTCTTCCTTGTGAGAATTTCCTCAAGAAAACCAATCCTTTCTGAGACATACTCCTTCACACCTTCCAATCCCTGCAGTTTTGCATTGCTGGAATATTTGCTCGCGCTCTCCCCGGCAATCCAGCCGAATACCGCCGCCCCGGATATTCCTCCGGTAAATTCATCCCCGGCAGCATAGAGCCCCCTCAAGGAGGTTTCACCCTTCTGATTGTATAAAACCCCGCCTCTGGGTGTAAGTTCATAGGTTCCGAACTCAAAGACGTTGTTTCTAAAATCCAATCCTTCCTTGTCCATTTCGTCTAATATGGCCCGGAAACCCTCATTTTTCATCCAGTGAACCATATACGCATATTCATCATCTGTCAGTCCTTTGCAGTCCATGTAAATAGGGCCCTTGCCCTGTCTGGCATAATCGGCAAATATACCCTGATACACATCCACGATTGGATCTCCATACTTCGTGTCCGGCCTGGAAACAAAGGGTCCTACCGCCTTGCCGTCTCCGTCGCGGCATACGCCTACCCATGTTGCTTTTCCTGCTCTTGCCAGATATTTGGGGCCACAGCGGTACATTTCCAGTTCAAGACTGGCAAGGTCGGCGCCTGCCCGATACGCCATTGCCCGCCCGTCGCCCACATTGATGGGTGAACGGCGCGTATTGAACATATAGGCGGGGGTGGATGATGGCCATATCCTTGAGGCGCCGCCGGTCCCTAGGATTACTGCCGGCGCTTCGAACACTATCGCCCTGGGGTCTGCTTTATCAATGGCTAAGGCGCCACTGATTATCCCGTTATTGTGCAGTAACTCATAACCAGTGAGGCCTCCCATTATTGTCGCGCCTCGCTGCCTCGCCTGCTCTACGAGGATTTTCTTCTGATCCAGACCGGCATAGTGCAGATGTGTCAGCAGCCCGTCCGGTAAAGCGTGTCCGGCAAATTCCCACTTACCCTGGTACTTCATGGGGATGCCCCAGTTGTCCCAGAGCTTTACTATCTCAAAGGAAGTTTCCAGCCAGGTGCGGATAAAATCCCTGTTTCGCAGTGAACCTTGCTGAGAGTGTTGAAACTCGTTTATATGCGCTTCGATGTCCGGACCGTGAACCTCCGGAATATAGCACTGAAAGTGATCATTCCCCATACCAGAACAGCCGCTCCGGATGGGATTGCCGGCCTTGTCGATGATAATTACCTTGGCTCCGAGCTCGCTGGCCCGAATTCCGGCCATGAGCCCCGCTATTCCGGCGCCTATGCACAATACATCTGCTTTGATTGTCTGCTGTTCCATGAATGTTACTCCTTTTGCCAAGATACTGCTTTTAATATATCTATCCGCTGCGGTCAGCAAGCTTACTGGGGCTTTTACCGCAACATTCTGAAATATATTGAAATATGACAGTCTGTTTCATCATGCCGATCAAAGTTGAGCTTTTTTCTTAATTAATAGCTTTTCGGGAGCGCCATTCGAAGAAAATAATCGGGAACCCCAGGCACAAGCCAATAGCATCCGTTATAAGCCCGGGAGAAAACAGAAAAAGGCCTCCCGTGATGATGAAAGCCCTTTTCCACGGCTGAAGATTTCGGAACAAAAAGCCCTCGAGTCCTATGGAAAAGAAACATACCCCGATGGTTGCGACTATACAGGCTTGTATTATATCCGCCGGTTTTCCCATCAGAAGAAGGCCCGGTCTATATATAAAGAAAAACGGGACAAGATATGCAGCTATCCCCAGCTTCATGGATTGAACGGCTGTCTGCATCATGTTGGCTCCGGCTATTGAAGCGGCAGCGTAGGCGGCAAGGCATACCGGAGGCGTAAGAAAAGAAAGAACCCCGTAATAGAAAACGAAAAAATGGGCCAGCAGCGGAGGCACCCCCATTGCGGTCAGGGCCGGGGCAACAAGGACGACCATCAGCAGATAGGAGGCAACCACGGTCATTCCCATTCCCAGAATGGTGGCCCCGACGGCCGCAAGGAGGAAGAGCAGGAACATGTTCCCCCCCGCCAGATGGACAAGTACGGAAGAGAAGGTGTAGGCAAGTCCGGTTATACTGAGAACGCCGATAATAATGCCCGCGCCGGCCGCCGCCACTCCAACCTCGAGCAGGGCCCGCCCCGAATCCCTGAATATTGTGACAATCTTCCCCAACGTAAAGCCGGTGCGCTTTGACAATACAAATCCGAGGATCACCGTTACGAAGGCGCTTAAAATCCCGGCAGTCTCAGCCTCCATCCACATGACGAAAAGCGTGTAAACGAGCACCAGAAAGGGAATTGTAAAGGGCCAGTTATCTTTAAGAACCTGTCTCAATTTGGGAAGCTCACTCTCGGGAAAACCGACGAGTTTATCTTTTCCGGCCCTCAGGTCTATCTGGATGAATACGGATAAGTAGTATAAAATTGCGGGGATCACCGCTGCCAGGGCAATGGCTGCATACGGTTCGCCGATGAATGTCGCCATGATGAAAGCGGAAGCTCCCATAATGGGGGGCATGATCTGGCCGCCCGTGCTGGCGACAGCCTCAACTGCGCCGGCAAAGTACGCCTTGTAGCCAGTTTTTTTCATAAGGGGAATGGTGAATACCCCGGTAGTGGCCACATTGGCGACAGCACTGCCGGAGATCATGCCGAAGAGGGCAGATGACAGGACAGCGACTTTTGCCGGCCCGCCCCGGTATTTTCCCAAAAGGGCAAAGGCAAGATCATTGAAAAGCCGGTTGACGCCGACGCTGTTGATAGCCTGTCCAAATAACAGATAAACAAGGACCAGAGAGGCGCTGATCTCCATGGGAAGGCCGATAATCCCCTGAGGGTCCAGGTAGAGATAAACGGCAAGATTGCCATAGCTGATGCTCTTTGTCGCCATATCGCCCGGGAAATAGGAAGAAAAGAGGGCGTAGAACAGGAAAAAAATAATAATAAGAATAAACGGCAGCCCCACGATTCTTCTTGATGCCTCTATCGTGAGAAGCACCGTGCAGACGCCGAGGACAATTCTGTGAGTCATTACAATACCCACATCGACCATGATGGCCTGATAATTTATTGCCACGTAGAGTCCTGCCGCCACGGAGATTATTGCGAAGACAAGATCGTACCACGGCAATCTGTTATCAACGACTTGCGCCTTCCCAGCCGGGGCAATGAGGAAAGCGGAGGCGAGCACTAATCCGAATATGAGGGCGACGTATTGCGACGAATGAATGGTGATATGGAAATAGGAAGGCAGATCCAATACGCCTGTTATCCCTATTATCGGCATCAACGTCAGGATAATGTCAGCAAAGATTTTCGTTATGCCTGTCAATTGCCGAAAGCTGTTTCCGCTCTTCTCTTCCATGTTAACCTCTTCTCCTTACTTTTTTGAAATCTGCAGGGCTAGCTGCCGGTATTCGCATGCCGAAAACCTTGAAAACCGCCCCTTAGTATGAAGATTAGGCTTCGCTTTATGGACATTAAGCGAAGCCTGGACACCCCCGGCGGAAGCCGGGGGCCAGAACAATAAGAGATGACTTAAAATCTCACACCGGCGACGAAAAAATCCTTCTATCAAATCAAAATCGCCGCGTGACCTTTAACGAGGACATCGAGATTACAGTCCTATTTCTTTTTTGCCAGAAGTTCGCTCTGCAGCTTATCCATGTCGGCAGTCCAGACGCCTTTTTCCTTATAAAACTTAATTGCCCCTGGATGGTACGGAATCGTGGCTTCCTTAGATACAAAATTTTCCGTCACCCAGTTTTTGAGAAGCTTGTGAACAGACACGAACTCTTTGGAATTTTCCCAAAGGGCCTTTGTACTTGCATAAGCCGCTTCCTCGGACAGCTTTTCGCCGGCAACGAGATAAATGTCATAACTCCAGAGGTACGATTCTTTTTCAATGCCTGTCTTTCCGGGGCCGGGCTGTACTTTTACCATGTAGCCGGGAAAGAATTTCCTGATCTTTGCTACCGCTTCCTTCGAATTGTTAAGTGTAAGAAAACGGGCGCCTTTTTTGGCGTTAAGCTCATCGATTGTAGGGGTGCCGAGGGTCACGGAGGCAGCATCCGAGCGCCCGTCGGTAATCTTGGACACGCCGTCCGAAGGATTATGAGCAGCGACCGGCACAATGTCTTTCCAGGTCAGATCAACGCTTGCCAGAAGCGCTTCATTTTGGAGCTGAACAGAGGGGATCGGGAAATTGCCTGAAAATCTCTTGCCCTTTAAATCGGACATGGTCTTTATAGGGGAATCTTTTGCCACCACTACGCCAATCGTATTCGGTACGGTGGAGCAGAGGAGACGTACTGAGAATCCCTTGTTGTTGGAAAGCTTTCCGTAAGACGATTCACCCAGATAACCCTTTTCCGCATCCCACATATTGAGGACGCCGAAATCTATATCGCCTCTTTCCATATACGGGAACCAGGCAACAGGACCTACCATGGGCTTGACAATCGCCTTCATTGAGGTATGGTCACTAATTGTCTTTGCTGCGGCAACCCCGATAGTGTGGAGAAAGGCGCCAATGGAGTGGGTCCCGATACTGACTTGCCTAGGAAGCTTATCCTGAGCGCCCGCCGACATGACGAAGAGAGAAAAAGACAGAATGATAGCAACTGATAACACCTTAATACAATATAGCTTCTTCATAATAACCCCCTTTTATTTTCCGTGAAAAGTTACGAGACTATTGAGTCCCTCCATTGATTATTCTTCAACTGCCGGTCAAGACCTTAGGGGACGACGCTCCCACGCCGCGTGGCCAGCGACACATTTCCTCATAGATTAAAGCTGTCTTCAAACTGCCATTTGTCACTTTATCAATAAGTACAAGATGTTGCTTTGATACGCATACACTGTGGCGCCGCTTTTCGGTAATCACGCACTATCAAAAGCCGGCACCCCCCGATAGGTGGCGGCTTGGACAAGCATAATTTCTCTTTATTCGCCAATGCGCCATATTTCTTAATGTGCTGAATCTGCATCTACCTGTATTTGTCTATCCGGGAAAATACAGCCCACCCCCGTGAGGATGCATGTCATAACGGTAATACTTTTTTATATACTGTGAGAGAGGAATTATGGTTTATTATTAAACATCCCGCCCTGAAAAAGTCAAGGCATTTTTTAGTTTAGCCTCTCTAAGACATTGAATGCCAGGAAACAAAGGCCGGAATATTATAACAGTGCGGTCTATCCAATGCGGAAAAGGGTTTAAGAGATTATGCTTGACAAGGTTTGAATTTTTAATTAATCCCCGCTTAAATCCTTGGGGGAAATAATGTTATAGTTTATACTGAATTTATCCCTATTTTCAAGTGTCTAAATAGAACGAAAGGGTGAAAACAATGATTGAGAAGGTGATAAAAAGCACTTGCGGCCTTTGCCAGATCGGCTGCGGCATCTTTGTCCATGTTGACGATAATGATCACGTTGCCAAAATAGCAGGCGACCCGGAAAGCCCGCTGAATCATGGAATGCTGTGTTCCAAGGGGCTGGCGTCTCTGGAATATCTTTACCATCCGGACAGATTAAAGCATCCTTTGAAGCGGCTGGGCAAGCGGGGCGATGGCAAGTGGGCGACGATAAGCTGGAGCGAAGCGCTGGACACGGTGGCAGAGGGCTTGGCAAAGATTAAAAATAAGAACGGTGTTGAGTCAGTAGCTTTCGTCGCCGGAAGTTTCAAAGGCGGGTTTCAAGGGAGGTATCTCCAGCGATTTTCAAATCTCTTTGGTTCTCCAAATAACATCGGACAGGGACATGTTTGCTTTGTTCCCCGGGTCAATGCCTCAAAGATTACCTACGGTTTCTATGCAATTCCTGACTTCGACTACCCACCGGGCAGTATCACGGTTTGGGGTAAGAATCTGCCGGAAAACTTGCACCACGTTGAACAGCGTTTGGCGAAGGCCGTAAAACGCGGTTCCAAACTGATGGTTATAAACCCCAGGGATATCGGGGGCGCCGGCAGCGCCGATATCTGGTTGAAGCCCCGGCCCGGTTCGGATCTGGCCCTTGCTTTAGGGATGATAAACGTAATAATCAATCATGATTGGTATGATAAGGCCTTCGTCAAGGAATGGACGGTGGGTTTTGACGAGCTAAGAGCCCATGTTCGGGATTATACGCCGGAAAGGGTTGCCGACCTTACCTGGGTATCGGCTGAGATGATTACGCAGGCAGCCAAATTCTACGGCCTCAACAAACCCGCCTGCCTGCAGTGGGGCAATGCCATTGACCACGGCGTGAACAGCTTTCAGACCGCGCGGGCTCTTTGCATCCTGAGGGCAATTACCGGAAATCTGGAAATACCAGGAGGAGATCTGCGCTGGCTGCCGCCCCCGGTTGACACTTTGGCGCCAGGCCTTACCCTTCCCGAAAAGGTGCCGCCCGAGATGCGCAAGCGGCGGATTACGCCAATGGACAGGCTGCTCCCTATTGCCCCTTACTCCTTGCCCCAGGACTTAATCAAGGCCATCAGACAGGGAGACCCTTACCCGATTCGCGCCGTCTATGTCCAGGGATGCAATCCGCTGATTACCTACAGCAATGCCCAGGAAACCCGCCAGGCATTCCTTGATCTTGAGTTTTTGGCCGTTACCGATATGTTTATGACGCCGACTGCGGCTTTGGCCGATATCGTACTGCCTGCAGCTACTTATCTGGAGTATGACGGCATTGTGGCGCCAGCCTATTCCATACCAGTAGCCCTGATTCAGCAAAAGGTTACTCGTATCGGTGAGTGCCGTTCTGACTACGAAATACTGCGCGATCTATCTAAAAGGATGGGCTTCGGAGAATACTTCTGGGAAAATGAGGAACAGTGTCTTGACACTATTTTGGCGGCCAGCGGCTTATCTTTTCATGAATTCCGAAAAACAGGGGCGCTTGTCGGCACTAAAGTGTATCGTCATTACAGAACCCAGGGGTTTCCCACTCCCTCCGGCAAGATTGAACTATACTCAAGCCAGCTTAAAGAATGGGGACATGACCCCTTGCCAACCTATCACGAACCACCAGAAACCCCTTATAGCGAACCGGAGCTTGCGAAAGAATACCCGTTACTGTTTACTTCCGGGAAGCGAGGCTGTTATCGCCACTCCAGCGGCAGGCAGATATCCAGTTTGCGGGGAAGCCATCCGGAGCCGATTGTCAATATCCACCCTCAAACCGCCGAAAAACTGGGTATCGCCGACAAAGACTGGGTATATATAGAAACCAGACGCGGACGAATAAAACAAAGGGCCATTTTATCAACCGATATTGACCCTCGCGTAGTGGACGTTGACTATGCCTGGTGGTTTCCTGAAGATGGACCGGCTGCTCTATATGGGTGGGCAAAATCGAATGTGAATATCCTGACTGCCGACCAGCCGCCCTTCAACCTGGAAACAGGGGCAAGCAACTTGCGGGGAATGCTTTGTAAGGTTTACAAGGCAGAGGAATAAAACTCACCATTGTATTCAAAGGCTAACCCGACGCTGTAACTTTTTAATCCAAAAAGGCTGGGGTAATTTTCGCCCCCCGCGGAGCGCCCCCAGCCTTCTGGATCAACAAAACGCAACTGCCGAACAGCAAGATGGCGCCCTGCGGAATTGTTGCCGGAGGCGTCTTCTTTACATTGACAAGTTCCGGAACTGCGTTTATTTGTATATGCCGTATTCCTTTGTGAAATCGATCATCGCCTTGACGTTCTCCGGTTTGGCATCGTCGAAAAATGCCCCGCTGCCCATGATAAAGCCGCCGCCCTTGCCGACATTATCGATAAGATTCCGGCAATAATCCTTCACTTCCTGGGGTGTGCCTACGACCAACAGGGATGAAGGCACATTGCCAAGGATGCACAGAGTGTCGCCGATGATGGGTTTTGCCTTGACCAAATCGGTCTCATCGAACATCCATAAGGTCTTCCCTTTGGGGAGGTCCTTGATTATTTCCAGACGGGTGTTATAGCCTCCTTCCGCAGCAAGCATTGGGATGCATCCTTCTTCGATTAACCCCAGGATGACCCGCTTCAGCGTTGGCCAGTAGAATTTTTCAAACTGCTTCTCGGACATGAAGCCATCTGCGCCCTTGTGCAGCGGCATAAATATGACCGGATTTCCTGTATGCCGCGCCGCACCAACCCCCATATTGATCATAATGGGCGTAATCTTTTCCATGGCTTCGAGAACCTTCTCGGGCCGGCGGTACATATCCGTCATTATCCCCCTGGTGCCTCTGAGGGTGTCTCCGATTATGTCGAAGGGCGCCTTCGTGAACCCACCCAGGATATTCGGGTACCCTGATGACGTCAACTCCCCATTGGCGCCACCCATGGCCATCGCCCATTTCAAGGCCTCCGCCCCCGCCTCAAAGAGGGCCTTATAGGCGGCCTGAACGGGAGGCAGGCCGAAAGGTATAAAATTGTAGGCAACACCATACATCTCAACTATGCCGGGAAGCAGCGGGAGCATTCGCCATGGTTCCAGTACCCCGAATACGCGCGGCAGGTAAACATTACTGAAGAAAAACGAGGGGTCGGTGATCAAAAGATCATACTCCTCCGCCATCATATATTCACCCTCATGGGCCTGGTAGCTGCTTGTAGGCGAAACCCCGTGGCCTGCCCAGGCGTACAGTTTGTAGTCAAGCGTCTCATAAAATTTCCCTGGGCCAGGCGCCGCAGGTCCTATATGCATGTCCGGCTGAAAGTCCAGGATGAATTTTCTGAAGGCGGAAACGCATTTGTCATAGTCATACATTACCTCCTGAATGGTAAACCCGGCATAAGAAAAAGGGAACATGCCGGGGAGCGGACATACCGGCACCCTGTCGGGCTGTTTTCTCAACTGAATGGCATCCTTTATCCTGGTCAATCTTTCTTTATACAACTTCTCAGCTTCAGGGCTTTGGAATTTAACATCTCTCCCTTCAGGGTCCTTCGGCGCCAGCAATTTCTGAAACTGCGCCTCCTGCTTTTCATCTATCGACAGATCCTTCCATTGCTTTTCCATAATTTCCCTCCTGACAGGTTATCTCAAAGCGCTTATGCGGCGCTTGTCCACTCCTTGGCAAGCTTCACCCCGGCCATGGCATCCTTCCCATAGGCATCCGCGCTGGTATATTTTCTTATATCTTCATTGATCTGGCCGCCGCCGATCATGATCTTCACCTTGTCGCGCAGGCCGGCTCCTTGGATGGCGTCAATCGTCGACTTCATCGAGTCATAGGAAAGCGTCAGAAAGCCGCTTAAAGCAACAATCGCTGCGCCGCTCTCTTTGATCTTTTCGATAAACTTCTCCACCGGCACATCCACGCCCAGATCCAAAACCTCAAAGCCGTTGACGTCGAGCATAAAAACAACGATGTCCTTGCCGATGTCATGTATGTCCCCGGCAACCGTGCCGACGATAACCTTCCCCAGCCTTTTCACCTCGGATGCCCCTTTCAGCTTCGGCTTAACCAGATCCGTCACCTCCTTGAGAA